>NZ_CBCDJS010000005.1:0-26082 GCF_965035265.1 Rickettsia sp. | reverse complement strand
AGGCACAAGATCTTGCCACTAAATGGCTTTGGTCTTATAATAACGAAAGACCAAATATGGCTATAAGCGGTATAACGCCAATACAAAAATTAGCTTTAGCAGCTTAACTCTCTACTCTCTACTGCGATTAAAAATGGGGGGATTACCATTGGCTTTCCTTTGCGACTATCTTCTTGCTGTTTTTTTAAGACTATGATATTTTCTTCTTGTTGTGTTTCTAGAAATTTTTTATAATCACTTATTACTCTTTGCTTTTCTTCTATAGACTGAGTATTTTGTAATTCACTAATATATTTTTTCTCCTGCTCATATTCCTTTAGCAATTCTTCTTTATCTTTCATTGAGATAGATTCATATTTTAAAAGTAATAATTCAACATCATTAAGCAAATCAATTTTATATCCAATTTTTGTTAAAATAATGTTCTCTATTGCTTCTTTACATATCTCTTCTAATTTTTTTATATTAACATCATCATTTTTAATATAATTATAAAATCCTTTTTTTATTTCATTTAAATCCATTATTTCTTCATTAAATACTTCCTTTTCTTCTTTAGATAGAATCGTACTCTCTTTTTGAAATACTGGAATTTCATCATGCTGCAAATTGTCAATTACATATATAATAACTTCTTTTTGCTTTTCATATTGCAGCGGAAATAAATTAATTATTGAATCTATATTTCCTTCAATAGTAGCAAAAAATTCTTGTCCAACTACATTTATATCTTTCATTAATTTCTCTTTTTACAATTATTCTACAAAAACCATAAAATATGGTAATTTTTAGAAAATAGCAAGAATTAAATTAATTTTTCTTAATGTAATTAAAGGTAAATGTTAAGGATAATTTAGAAATACAGCAAATAGCAAATTACATAGAGTAACTTGCTATTTATATTAGATCACTCCAAATATTGCTTTAAGTATGTACCGGTATGGCTTTCCTCGCAGGCAGCAATAACGGCAGGAGTACCGCACACAACTATCTTACCACCTTTGTCACCTCCTTCAGGACCGACATCAATAATATAATCTGCTGTTTTTATAACATCTAGATTATGCTCGATAACTAAAACGGTATTGCCCATATCAACAAGCTTATGTAATACTTTTAACAATTTATTGATATCATCAATATGCAAGCCCGTAGTCGGTTCATCAAGTATATAAAGTGTTTTACCGGTTGAACGTCTTGATAATTCTTTAGCAAGCTTAACACGCTGTGCTTCACCTCCTGAAAGAGTAGTAGCAGACTGACCGATTTTTATATAACCGAGTCCTACCTCATTTAAGGTAATAAGTTTTTCGTATATTAATGGGATTTTTTCAAAAAATTGCATCGCATCTTCTACCGTCATCATCAAAATATCGGCAATAGATTTACCTTTATATTTTATTTCAAGAGTTTCCCTATTATATCTGTGACCGTTACAAATATCGCATTTTACATATACGTCAGGTAAAAAATGCATCTCTATTTTAATCAGCCCGTCACCTTGACACGCTTCACATCTACCGCCTTTAACGTTAAATGAAAATCTGCCTACTTTATACCCTCTAGCTTTTGATTCAGGTAATTCCACAAACCAATCCCTAATATGGGTAAATGCACCTGTATAAGTCGCAGGGTTTGAACGAGGAGTTCTACCTATCGGGGATTGATTAATATCGATAATTTTATCAATATATTCAAGTCCTTTTAACTCTCTATATTTTCCTGGGAATACTTTTGCAGTAGGCTCTAAATGCTTTAAAGCCGCTTTATATAGAGTATGAATCATCAAGCTTGATTTACCGCTTCCTGATACTCCCGTTATAGCAGTAAAAGTACCAAGCGGAATTTTGATATCAACATTCTCTAAATTGTTGGAAACCGCTCCAAGTAATTCAATTGCCCTATTATCATGCCCTACTCTTGTTTCAGACGGCACTTTGATTGTTTGACGACCACTTAGATATCTACCTGTAATACTTTCTTCAAAATTCTTTATTTCTTCAGCATTCCCTTCAGCAATAACACGACCGCCGTGAATACCGGCTCCCGGTCCTATATCAATAATATGATCTGCTTCATACATTGTTTCTTCGTCATGCTCGACTACCAAAACGGTATTACCAAGATCTCTAAGCCTTTTTAGTGTTTCGATTAATCTTGTATTATCACGCTGGTGAAGACCAATAGACGGCTCATCAAGTACATATAAAACACCGCTAAGCCCTGATCCTATTTGAGATGCAAGACGGATACGCTGGCTTTCGCCTCCCGATAAAGTACCTGATTCTCTTGATAACGTTAAATAATCAAGCCCGACATTCATTAAGAATTTTAGTCTCTCAGTAATTTCTTTAAGTATACGCTCGGCAATAAATAGTTGTTTTTTATTTAATTTTTCTTCTAAGTGATTAAACCATTTTTGCAAGGCTGCAATACTCATACCTGCCACTTCACCTATATGAGAATCTGCTATTTTAACACATAATGCCTCATCTTTTAATCTATATCCTGAGCAAGCAGTACATTTATGTTCCGACTTAAATTTAGCGAGTTCTTCTTTAATTAAAACTGATTCTATAGTACGATCTTTTTCTTGCAAGCTTGGTATTATTCCGGCAAAAGGTTGTTTTATTGTTTGCGTTTTAGAACCGTCGTGAAATTCAAACTTTATTGCCTCTTCTCCTGAACCTTCAAATAAAATATCCTTAACATTTTGTGATAAACTTACAAAAGGTACTTCAATAGAAAATTTATAATGATCGGCGAGAGCCTTTAATGTCTCTAGGATAAATTTAGAAGATGTACTACCCCAAGGCACTATTGCACCGTCTTTAATAGAAATTCTTTGATCCGGAACAATTAAATCTCTATCAAAGAAAAATTCCTTACCTATCCCTTCACATTTAGGACATGCTCCAAAAGGACTGTTAAAAGAAAAGATTCTCGGCTCGATTTCCATAAGTTGAAAGCCTGAAACCGGACAGGAATATTTCTCAGAAAAAGTAATACGCTGATTTTTTTCAAACTCAGTCTTAACTGCCGGCGGTAATTCTACAATTTCTAAATAAGTAATGCCCTCAGCAAGATTTAATGAACTCTCTAAGCTATCTGCAAGCCTATTACCTAAATTTTCGTCTAGAACTATTCTATCAACGATTACTTCTATATTATGCTTTTTATTTTTATCAAGCTTTGGTAAATCATCAATTTCACAAGCTTCACCGTTAACTATTAATTTCTGAAAGCCTTGCTTCTTCAAATTCATAATTTCACGTTTGAACTCCCCCTTATGTCCTCTAACAATAGGAGCGAGTAAATATATTTTCGTACCTTTAGGTAGTTCGTTAATTATATCTACCATCTCCGAAACCGTTTGACTATGTATTGGAAGACCGGTTGCCGGAGAATACGGAATTCCAACTCTTGCATATAATAACCTAAGATAATCGTAGATTTCCGTTATAGTTCCGACCGTGGAACGTGGATTTTTGGAAGTAGTTTTTTGGTCAATTGCAATAGCAGGTGATAATCCAGAAATAGATTCCACATTTGGTTTATTCTGTAAATGTAAGAATTGCCTTGCATATGAAGATAAACTTTCAACATATCGCCTTTGTCCCTCTGCATAAATAGTATCAAATGCTAAAGAAGACTTGCCTGAACCGCTAAGACCGGTGATAACAACAAATTTATTCCTTGGAATATCAACATTTATATTTTTTAGATTATGCTCTTTAGCACCGCGTACCTTAATATATTCTTGGTTCATAATCACTTCACTACAAAATTTTTGAGATATTTTTTAAAAAACCTGTAGTATTATAGGCTCTTTTATTTTATTATTGCAATAATAATATTTTAAAATAGGTAGTAATCTATGGCAGGTAGTTTAAATAAAGTAATATTAATAGGTAATGTAGGGCGTGATCCTGAAATTAGAACTACAGGTGAAGGAAAAAAAATCATTAATCTTTCCTTAGCAACAACCGAAACTTGGAAAGATCGTGTCACCGCAGAACGAAAAGAACGAACCGAATGGCATAGAGTAGTAATATTTAGCGAAGGGTTAGTATCTGTTGTAGAACGCTATGTTACAAAAGGCAGTAAATTATATATTGAAGGTTCATTGCAAACCCGTAAGTGGAATGATAATTCAGGTCAAGAAAAATATACCACGGAAGTTGTATTACAAAACTTTAATTCACAATTAATATTATTAGATAGTAAAAACTCTAATAATCATACTCAGGATTCAGGGCATAGCGAATATAAACATTCTGAGCATAAAGGTCCATCTTCTTTTGATCATAGCGACCTAGACGACGAAATACCGTTTTAGAAATCTCAAAAAATTAATATTCTAAATATTTTTATGAGACGATATATACTAATAATTAGCTTAACAGTTTTATATGCCATAAGTAGTATTTTTCTTATTTATAAAATTAAACAGAAAGATGTATATTATAATTCGATAATTCAGGCTGAAAAATCTAAATATACTGGATTTCTTATTAAAGATAAGAATAATTTGGATATATTGTTAATGAACGGAGATGATATAATAAATCATCACGTACTTTCTGATAAACAATGGGAACCACATGTTCAAAATGTATTATCGCAAATACTAAAACCTAAAGATAAGGTTCTAGTATTGGGAGGACATATAGGTATTCATGCAACTCTAATAAGCAAATTAATAGGTAAAGATGGAAAAGTTTTTATTTTTGAGCCAAATCCTAAAATCTTAAAGTTTTTGCGTACAAATTTATTTTTAAACAATGCAGAAAATGTTACTTTATATCCTAAGGCAGCTTTTTCAAGTAATACTAATGTTGCTTTTATAGCAAAAGCTTTAGGAAATGTAGGTGGAGCTCATATTATCACATCAGAAGAAGATAAAAATGAAAATTTAGAACAATTAATAACGGTTGAAGCAGTTAGTATTGATTCTATAAATGAAATTAGAGCTATTGATGTTTTACAAATGGATATTGAAGGTGCTGAAGAAAATGCTGTTTATGGAGCTCAAAAATTAATTGATCGTTCTCCGAACTTAATTGTTTTCCAAGAATGGTCACCATTTTGGATGAAAGATATAGATACTTATTTAAAGTTTTGGCGTTCTAGAAATTATAAGATTGTTCAAATTACTTTAAGCGGTGGTTTAAAAGAATTAACAGATGAAGCGTTAAAATCTTCAGGACAAATTGATATTGTTATGACTAGAAATTTAGAAAAACTTATCAACAATTTTAAACCTTTGTAGTAATGAAAAATTTTATTTGGGCAATAATATTTTTAATACCAATATTTCTTTCAGGGTGTTCTACTACTCATGATGTTGCTAGTAGGGTAAAGCATTCACAAGATATAGCAACTCAAAATAACTTTCAGATGCAGCTAGTAAACGGAGGTGATTTTACTCTTACGACTTATCAGCGTATTACCGCTAGTCACTTACCTTTTGTGTTCTATATTGAGGGAGACGGACATCTTGCGGATGGATCTGCTAATTCCGACAACCCTACTCCTGTTAATCCTATGCTCTTGAAGCTTGCTACAATAGATAAAAGACCGAATGTTGTTTATGTAGCAAGGCCTTGTCAATATACCCCTTTAGAAATGAACCCAAAATGTATTAGTGATTATTGGTTAGATAAGAGAATGAACCAAGAAGTCGTAAATTCAATTAATAACGTCATAAATACCGTTAATAACGGACAGAAATTTAGCTTAGTCGGTTTTTCAGGAGGCGGTGGGCTTACAATATTAATTGCCGCTCAAAATAGTAATGTGAGAGATATTATAACGATTGCCGGTAATTTAGATACTGAAAAGTTTGACAAACATCATAATTATCGCGGTTACTTAGTTAAATCTTTAAACCCAATAAATTATGCAAAGCAGGTTAATAATATCCCTCAATTACATCTCTCCGGCATGGATGACAAAAGAGTCTCGCCTTTCATAGCAGAACTTTACGTAAAAACAAGCAACTCACCGTGTGTAAAAAAGCAAACTTTTCCTAATATTTCTCACGCGAAAGGTTGGGATAAAGTTTGGTCTAATATATTAGATATTCCTTTGATTTGTAATTAGGTTCTGTGAAAGAAAATCAAATTATTTGTATTTTTAGATATTTTTGAGCGAAAGGTATTGTGTAGGAAATATAGCAACAAATATTAGTAAAAGTTGTACTTTATTTTTTATCTATCATACAAGGCGAAATCTCCCATTGACTTTTATATAAAACAGTATAAGTTTTTTTATAATTTAATTTCTTATACAAAAATTATGCTAGGCTACGAAGAAGAACAAAGAAGTTTAACTAAAGAGCAAAAGAAAGCAATAGGTCTACTATCTATAGGCACATTTCTAGAATATGTAGATTTTATGCTATATATTCATATGGGAGTATTTCTAAACGAAATATTTTTTGCTCCAACTAACAACCCTTATTCTGCTGCTCTTTTAGGAGCTTTTTCCTTTTCTGCTCCTTTTATTGTGCGTCCCATCGGGGCCCTTATTTTTGGTTGGATAGGAGACCGTACAGGACGTAAATCTACAGTTATTATTACCACTTCAATAATGGCAATTTCTTGTCTAATGATTGCTAACCTACCGACTTATGCTCAAATCGGTATTACTGCTTCAATAATTGTAATAATATGTCGTATCCTACAAGGTATGTCTTCAATCGGTGAAGTAATAGGAGTAGAGCTTTACTTTACCGAAACTATAAAGCCTCCAAAAAGTTATCAAGTAGTAGGCTTAATTGGAGTCTTTTCAGTACTTGGAGGGACTGCCGCTTTAGGGCTTGCAGCTTTAGTTACTTCTTATGGATTTAATTGGAGGTTAGCTTTTTGGATTGGGGCAGGTATTGCTTTAATAGGAATGGCGGCAAGAACTACTTTACGAGAAACTCCTGAATTTGTAAATGCAAAACGACGCCTGGCCAATATATTTAATCAAGTAGATGAAGATCCTAATGTTCTTTTAAAGAATCCTATATATAACGAAAACGTGAATAAATTAACATCACTATTTTTATTATTTATAGATTGTATGTGGCCATTATGTTTTTATGTGGCTTATATTTACTGCGGCGATATTCTTAAAAATTCTTTTAATTACAGTACCGAGGAAGTAATTCATCAAAATTTTTACGTATCTGTTGCTGAAGTAGGAAGTTTAATTATAATAAGCTACTTGAGCTATAGGATACACCCTCTAAAAATACTTAAAACACTAAACACTATATTCTTTGGTTTTGCTTTAGTTTGCCCATATTTAATTTATAAAGCAACTACTCCTTTTGATTTATTATTAATTCAAATGGCTATTATTTCTTTTGGTACTAGTCGTATGATAGGTGTTCCTATCTTTTTTAAGCATTTTCCTATATTTAAACGTTATATTAGTGTAAGCCTAATCCATGCATTATCACGTGCATTTGTATATGTTATTACCTCATTTGGTTTGATATATTTAGATATCGATCATTGGGGACTCATTATTGTAATGGTTTTAGCCAGTATAGGCTTCGCATTAGGGGTGAATCATTTTGAAAAGTTAGAGAGGAATAAGTCTGTAAGTCTGAATTCTGATCAGTTTGAGAAGACTGTAAGTTTGACTTAAGAGAACTTATTTGAAGACAATATCTTGTTAATTTTGCCTCAACTTCAAATAATTCTAGATAAGTAGCTAAAATTATGAAATTTTTTAAAGTATCCACAAGAATTTTTATTTGTTTCTCAGGCGACTTAGCTGCTAATGTTTGTACATTATGAATACGATCAAATAATTTTATAAGTGCGGTATCATATCTTTTTTGCTTAATTAATAGGTTTAAGCTTTCTTCGGCACTAATTTTTCCGTAAGATTTAACCCTAGTTAAGCCCTCTACATGATTTGCTACTTCTTTGCCAAAAATCTTGATGATCATTTCTTCGGTAAGTTCTGTATCTTCAATAGTATCATGAAGTAGTGCAGCTTGCAGCATAATAGCAGTATAAAGCTTAGGAGCTTCATCTGCCGCAAATGCAGCTAGCATAATCGCCACTTCAATCGGGTGTGAATAGTAAGGGTCGCCTGATTGACGCATTTGTGAGCCATGATATTTGCGAGCATAGAAAATGCCTTTTTTAACTTCCTCTATATCAACGGGATTTTTTACCTTAGTGTTTAAATATTCAACTTTATCAAGTAATTTTTTAGCATAAACGCAAATTTCAAACTTTTCTTTCCAAGAACTTAAATCTTCCATAAAAAGTTATTTTATTTATATTAATAATAGTTGATTATAATTAAAAACAAAAATTAAAAAATTGCAATAATAAATAGCTTCTTAACTTTAAGTATATTAAAACTTTTAATTATTTGGCATTCTAGCAACTATAATCTTGGTTTATTAGTTTGTAAAAGATTCAGCAGTTACTTAAGGACAATCGATATTTATCGAAAAATGAAGAATGGCGCACCCTAAAGGATTCGAACCTCTGACCCACAGATTAGAAATCTGTTGCTCTATCCAGCTGAGCTAAGGGTGCTAAACATTTACGGTAAACTTTATATCAGTTTAAGCAAAATTTTTCAAGGATTCTTTTTTTATTAGAAATAATATAAGCAAATGTGGTAAAAAATATTCATGGATAAATTCTACAATTACAATTCTTCTTCACATCATGCTTTACTTAGTCTTAAAGTAAAGCCTAATTCTAAACTGAATCTAATTAGCGATTTTGTAATTATTAACAATATTCCATATCTAAAATTATCTATAAAAGCAGTACCGGAGCAAGGTAAAGCTAATGAAGAAATAATAAATTACTTAGCAAAAGAATGGAAATTATCACGAAATAATATAGAAATTATTAAAGGTCATACTAATAGCTTAAAAACGATATTAATAAAAAATATTGACGAAAACTATTTAAATTTGATTATTAATTCCTATATTAAATAAATAGAGTTTTGTTACAGTACCAACATCATCATTGCGAACGAACGAAGTGAGTGCGGCAAGGTATTGTTGCGTGGATCGGTAAAACCCACTGTGTCACCCCGTGGCTTGACCACGGGGTCCATAAAAATAATAAAAAATACTAATAATATTAGTATTTTTAACTGGATCCCGCGATCAAGTCGCGGGATGACAAATGATAAACCTATCCACGCAACAATGCCGAGCGGCAATGACGAAAAAACTGACCTAGTAACAAAGCTAAAAACAAGAATTTATGATTGGTTTAATATGACACAAGAAAAAAAGAAATTTGACGCCGAAGTCGGCAAGATTTTAAATTTAATGATTCACTCTCTTTATAGTAATAAAGAAATTTTTATGAGAGAGCTAATTTCCAATGCTTCGGATGCTTGCGATAAATTACGTTATTTATCTCAAAGTAATAGTGAATTAGTAGCAGGTGATAGCAATTTTAAAATTACGGTTAAAGTAGATAAAGATAACGGACAAATTATTATCCGTGATAACGGCATAGGTATGAATAAAGAGGATTTGATTGAGAATCTTGGTACTATTGCAGGATCAGGTACGGCAAATTTCCTTAAAAGCCTCTCCGGTGATTCTAAAAAAGATAATATGCTAATCGGTCAATTTGGCGTCGGGTTTTATTCAAGCTTTATGATCGCCGATAAAGTTCTTGTCACTTCAAGAAAAGCAGGGGAAGATAAAGTCCATGTTTGGGAATCAGATGGACTAGGTGAATATACCGTCTCAGATTCGGATAAAGAATTCACAAGAGGTACGGAAATCGTTTTACATGTTAAAAAGGAAGAAGATACATTTCTTGATCATTTCAGGTTAAAACATATTGTTAAAAGCTATTCCGATCATATAGCAGTACCGATATATTTCTTTGATGAAGCCGGTAATAATGAAATACAACTAAATTCCGCATCTGCATTATGGACAAGACCGAAATCAGAAATCACAGAAGAACAATACAAAGAATTTTATAAAAGCTTATCTTACGCCATAGATGATCCATGGGTTACCCTGCATAATAAAAATGAGGGAGCTATAGAATTTACTAATCTGCTTTTCATCCCCTCAAGCAAAACATTTGATTTATTCCATCCTGATCACAAAAGACGAGTAAAATTATATATCAAAAGAGTATTTATTTCCGATGAGAATATAGACTTAATCCCATCATATTTAAGATTCTTGAGAGGCGTAGTTGATTCAGAAGATTTGCCGCTAAATATTAGCCGTGAATCATTGCAGCATAATAGCGTACTTGAGAAAATCAAAAATGCTATTACAAAAAAAGTGCTTGGCGAACTTAAGAAAAAGAAAGAAGAATTACCTGAAGAGTATAATAAGTTTTGGGCTAATTTCGGCGGTGCTTTAAAAGAGGGTTTATGTGAGGCTACCACCGATCATGAAAAATTATTAGAGGTATGTATATTCAGAAGTGCATTGCATAATAAAATGATCAGTCTTGACGAATATATAGCGAATTTTAAAGAGGGGCAAAATACTATATATTATTTAAGCGGCGATAATCCCGATAAATTACTTGCAAGCCCACAAATCGAAGGACTATTAAGTAAAAATATCGATGTATTACTTTTTACCGATACAGTCGATGATTTTTGGGTAAATGTTAATAGCGAATATAAAGGACATGCTATTAAATCAGCAACAAGAAGCGATATTGATGTAGAGCAAACTAGTTCGTCATCTGAAGAAAAAAATAAAGACAATACAAAAACAGATGATGAGTATACATTACTAACCGATTATTTTAAGGATACATTAGGGGAGCTAGTTAAAGAAGTTAAGATATCCAAAAAACTTACTTCAAGCCCTGCTTGTCTTGCAGTTGGCGAGTCTGCTATGGATATTCGGATGGAGAGGTTTTTAATAGAGCAAAAGCAAATTACTACTGCTTCTGCTAAAAATTTAGAACTAAACCCTAAAAATAAAATTGTAGAAAAAATCTTTAATGACTTAAAAGCAAATAATAAAAATAACGAAGAGTTAGTTAATCTAATATTTGATCAAGCCTGTATTTTAGAGGGTGAACCTGTCGCTGATACCGGTGCTTTTTCAAAGAGATTAAACGATATTGTACAAAAAGCCATATTATAACTTTAAACTTCTTTAATTTTAATATAGAATGGTTGCAAACGTGAGTTTGGGTATCCACTGTCATACCGTGGCTTGACCACGGTATCTAGAAAAAAAATAATAAAATGGATTCCTGCTTTCGCAGGAATGACATAGAGAAAATGTTTTATTACGATACTATATTTAGCAAGCATATAGATAAGATCAAAAGTGAAGGAAGATATCGAGAATTTAAGGCCTTAAAAAGACAAGCCGATAATTTTCCTTTTGCAGAGCATGAAGATAAACAAATAGTCATGTGGTGCATTAATGACTATTTGGGTATGAGTAAACATCCAAAAGTAATGCAAGCTTCTATAGATGCTTTGCTAAAATACGGTGTTGGATCAGGCGGAACCCGTAATATCGGCGGTAATAATACCGCCATTCTTGAGCTTGAAAAAGAACTTGCAGATTTGCATAGCAAAGAAGCAGCTTTAGCTTTTACCTCCGGTTTTGTTGCAAATGATACAACGCTTGCAACACTTGCTAAAATTATGCCGGATATAGTATTTTTCTCCGACGAGTTAAATCATGCCTCTATTATTGCTGGTATTACAAGTTCTAGAGCCGAAAAATACATATATAGACATTTAGATGTTAAGCATTTAGAAGAATTATTACAACTAGTTGATATTAATAAACCGAAAATTATTGTTTTTGAATCAGCTTACTCTATGGATGGTTTCTTTTCGCCTATTAAAGATATAATTAATTTAGCCAAAAAATATAATGCTTTAACCTTTATCGATGAGGTTCATACAGTCGGTTTATACGGTAAGCATGGTGGCGGTATTGCAAAGCTTCTTAATTGTAGTGAGCAAATCGATATTATTCAAGGGACGCTTGCCAAAGCATACGGCACTATCGGCGGTTATATCACTAGCAATCATAATTTAGTCGATGCTATAAGACTAACTGCTGCAGGGTTTATTTTTACTACTTCATTGCCTCCGGTAATTTCTGCTGCTGCAACACATAGTATTAGACATCTCAAAGAATCAAATGACGAACGCATAAAGCATCAAGAAGTAGTTGCAAAGCTTAAAAACTCTTTTGAACGTTTTAATATACCTTATTTAAGAAATGAAAGTCATATAGTACCGATAATTATCGGCGATCCGATCAAAGCAGCTAAAGCCTCAAATATGCTACTTAATGAATATGGCATTTACGTTCAACATATCAATTTTCCAACCGTACCACGAAGTACGGAACGCCTCCGAATCATCCCAACTCCCGCTCATACCGATAAAATGATCAATGATTTATCTATAGCCTTAGTGCAGATATTTGCCAAACTTGATATAGAATTATCTTCTGCTAAAGAATTGAACGAAGAAGTACGTTTAAATCTTATTGCTTAATAAGCTTTTACTCTCTATTTCTGTGAAATAATATACGAAGTTCAACCTGAAAAAGAGTAATCTAGCTGTAAGCCGAGAAGGGAAAGAGCGTATACTAAACGTTCAGCATCCGAGGACTTACAAAGACATTGTCACCAATTTTTCAAGTGGGGCGGTATATAAAAACTATTGCATATTTTGGCTCTTTGGTTTATTTTGATTAGCAAACTATATATAGAATTAATGGATTATTAAAATGGGAATTACCGTATTAAAAAACGAAGGATTGGATTTTTATGCAAAAATCTCTACTCCTTTAAGTGAGATAGATGACGATATTCAAAAAGAATTGCTTGATTTAACCAAAAAAGTTAAAATAGCAGGTTTTAGAGCCGGTAAAGTACCAGTTTCAATTGTTAAGAAAAAATACGGCACTTCCGTCAGAAATGATATAATAGAAAGAAGAATAAACCATTCAGTAAATCACGTTATTAAAGAGCATAATCTAAATATAATCGGTAGACCTAAAATTGAAGAGCTGCAAAATGAACCCGACAAAGCTTTAGAATTTACTGTAAAAATAGAACTATTACCTAAAGTTACTATCCCGGATTTAAAGAAAATCGAGATAAATCGTCCAAAATTAGAAGTAAGCCCTAAAGATGTTGAAGAACAGCTAGAAAAGCTTGTTGCATTAACAAAAAGTTATACCAAAGAAAGTAAAGTAAAAATAAAGGACGGAGATCAGGTTACTATTGATGCAATCGGGTATATTAAGGATGAAGCTTTTGAAGGCGGTAAATTAAATGATTTTAAGGTGGTAATAGGTAGTAATGCACTTATTCCCGGTTTTGAGAAGCAATTAATAGGTTCTAAAACAGGTAGTGAGGTAGATGTTAATGTTACTTTTCCTGAAAATTACCATGCTAAAGATTTAGCAGGTAAGGATGCTCGCTTTGCAGTACAAATTAAAACTGTACATACTGCAGAACCTACCGTTGTTGATGATGAGTTTGCTAAAAAATTCCAAAGTAATAGCCTTGAGGAGTTGCGTACACATTTTACTAAACAAATAGAAAATGAGTCAGAAGAAGCTATTAATACTATAATGAAAATGAACTTATTTGATAAGTTAGAAAAATTACTAGATTTTGATGTACCGGAATCTTTATTAACTCAAGAAAAAGATATATTGAAATCTGAATCCGATAAAAACGAACAAGACGATTCTTTATTTAAAGATAAATCCCCTAAAGAAATAACAGAATATTATAATAAATTAGCATTACGCCGTGTACGAATAGGTCTACTACTTGCTGAATATGCAAAATCTAAAAATTTGCAATTAGAGCCTGATGATTTAAGAAAAGTTATTATGCAACAAGCACGTAATTTTCCTGGACAGAAAAATATGATTTTTGATTTTTATAAAAACAATCCTAGAGCAATTGAGGGGCTTAAGGGTCCTGCCTTAGAAGATAAAGCTGTACAATATATCTTTGATAACGAAATAAAGCTTAAAGAAAAGAAATATGCTAAGGAAGAGCTAGAAAAATATCTAGAAGCAGAAGAACAACGCATTACTTTGATTTAAAGTTTACCGTTTTTTTCATTCTTACAAAAACAGGAATACAGTGCTTTTTTTGTGTCATCCCGTGGCTTGACCACGGGATCTTGTGTCACAGGCTGTATCCTGAGATCCCGCAATCAAGTTGCGGGGGGTGACATTAAAAATTACTATTAATAATATTAGTGTCTTAAATTGCATTTCTGGATACCGTGGTCAAGCCACGGTATGACATTGGACGGGTTTTTCGATCCACACAACAATAACCTACTCATAACAACTATGATATTACTCTTGCGTTTTTATAGTCTCTAAAGCAAGCTTAACTATTTTATTTACTCCGGTATTAGTATAAGTAGAGATAGGAAAAACTTCTTTATTAGTAACTTCCCGCAACTTATTTATTTTTTCTTGTATTTCCTCATCGGTAAGAACATCACATTTATTAAGACATATGATTTCGATTTTGTTTTTTAGATAATCGGAATATGATTCAAGCTCAAGGCGTACCGTATTATAATCTGCAACTACATCATTACTAGAACCGTCTATTAAATGTATTAATACATTACATCTTTCTATATGCTTTAAGAATTTATCACCAAGCCCGTGTCCTTGATGAGCTCCTTCAATCAAACCAGGAATATCGGCTATAACAAACTCTTCATCATCAACATACACCACTCCAAGATTCGGCACTAAAGTAGTAAAGGGATAATCGGCAATTTTAGGCTTAGCTGCCGTTACAACAGATAAAAAAGTAGATTTACCAGCGTTTGGAAGACCTACAAGCCCAACATCAGAGAGCAGTTTTAAGCTTAAATGAATCCACATTTCTTCAGCAATTTCCCCTTCTGTACGCTTTCTCGGAGCTTGATTAACCGATGTTTTGAAATGGCTATTACCAAGACCGCCGCTTCCTCCTTTAATTATTTCAAAGCTTTGATCATCATCAGTGAAGTCATGCAATAATATATTGCCGTCTTCTGAAAAGATTTGGGTTCCGATTGGCACTTCAAGAGCTAACGATTTTCCTGATTTACCGCTTTTATTTGAACTCTTACCGTTTTCACCGTTTTCAGCAATAAAATGCTGTTTATATCGATAATTTACTAGCGTATTAAGGTGGTGGCTACTTGTGAAAATAACACTACCGCCACGCCCTCCATCACCACCGTCAGGTCCGCCTCTGTCAATAAACTTTTCACGATGGAAACTAACGCAACCATTGCCGCCGTTTCCACCTTTTATATATATTTTAACTTCATCAATAAAATTCATATTTGCCTTAGTGTCATACCGCGGCTTGACCGCGGTATCTATAAAATAATTTAAAATGTATGTTGTTTCTGCATTTTTTGGATACCGCGGTCAAGCCGCGGTATGACAAAAAACGCATTATACCAAAATTCATCTCTCCCGAATGCCCTTATACTCTCTATGTACATAGCCGGTGTAAAGTTGTCTCGGTCTGCTGATTTTTTGTTCAGGGTCTTCGTGCATTTCTTTCCATTGTGCCATCCAGCCTACAGTTCTTGCTATTGCAAAAAGTACCGTGAACATTTGCGATGGTATACCCATAGCTTTATAGATAATACCCGAATAAAAATCAACATTTGGATATAATTTTCTCTCAATAAAATATTCATCTTTAAGAGCGATAGCTTCAAGCTCTATTGCTATTTGTAATAACGGGTTACCATCTAGCTGCCCGAGTTCCTTTAATACTTCCTTACAAGTTTCTTTAAGTACTGCGGCACGAGGATCGTAGTTTTTATATACACGATGACCAAAGCCCATTAACCTAAAGGGATCATTTTTATCCTTAGCTTTAGCTATATATTTAGGAATATTTTCAGAACTACCGATTTCTTTAAGCATATTTATTACCGCTTCATTAGCCCCGCCGTGAGCAGGCCCCCAAAGTGAGGCAATCCCTGTACTAACACAAGCAAAAGGATTAGCTCCGGATGAACCGGCAATTCGGACTGTTGAAGTAGAAGCATTCTGCTCATGGTCGGCATGCAGAATAAATATCTTATTAAGAGTATTTTTTATTATCGGATTTACTTTATATTTTTCACAAGGCGTTGCAAACATCATATGTAAGAAATTTTCGGTAAAATCTAACGAATTATCAGGATAAATAAAGGGTTGTCCTATAGAATATTTATAAGACATTGCAGCGATGGTAGGTATCTTAGCAATCATTCTAATAGCAGTAAGTTCGTAGTCTGCTTCCTTAAAATTCAATAAATCAGGATAAAATGCCGAAAGAGAACCGACAGCTGCAAGCATAATAGCCATAGGATGAGAAGAGCTACAAAAAGTTTGAAATAAATAATGTAATCTTTCATTCACTAATGAATGAACAGCAACTTTTTTAGTAAAATTATTATACTGCTCACTACTTGGTAATTCTCCGTAAATCAATAAATATGCTACCTCTAAAAAATCGCTCTTTTCGGCTAAATCCTTAATATCATATCCTCGATACCTTAATATTCCTTTGTCACCGTCTATGTAAGTTATCGTGGATCTACAGGAAGCAGTCGACATAAAGCCTGGATCATAAGTAAAGCAATCGGCTTCTGCAGATACCCTGCTTATATCGATTACATCCTCACCTATACTTGCTTTAAGTATAGGTAATTTAAATATTTTTCCTCTAATTTTTAATTCAGCAAACTCTGAGTCATTATTATTTTCATTGGTCATATACATATACCTTATTTTTATACATCAGTAAGTATAACCTTACTTTAAGGAAATTAGAAATGAATTATTATTTATGAGGATTTAAAGATTTTCTATATTGCGATACGAACTTATAATACGTAAAATTTGTAAAGGGCTGGTATTAGGATCATAAATAATATAATAATTATATACAATCCAAAAGCGTAAGGGTTTATTTGTTAAATCTTCACGTTTACTTCCTATGTTAGGATTATTAGCTAATTTATAAAAAGCTTGTTCCAAGCATTCTAGTACGTTATCAGCTGCTCTAATACTATCATTTGTTATATAAAGCCAAATATCTTTGATATCTTGTTTAGCTTGGCTAGTTAAAATAAATTGATTTTTAACCATTGTTTTTTAAATAAGCTTTACGAAAATCACGAATATCTTGTAACGCTTTTTCTCCTGGAATTAATTTACCTTCAGCAGCTTGGTCTAAACCAATCTGTATTTCGTGATTAAGCCATGTTTTATAATTTTCAAACTGAGCATTTTGAGAAAAATTTTCAGATTTGACCATTAAACGTAACGCTGCTCTTATAACTTCACTTGAAGAATGGTAAAAGCCGCTTTCTACCTGTCTATTTACATATTTTTCAAGTTCAGGAGTTAAAGAAATATTCATAATATTACCTTTAGAATAACAATAATTGATATTAGCATAACATTATATGTTATTTCAAGAAGATTTAAGTCATCTTTTAAATTTGATAGCTTCTAACACTTAATATATTCATTTAAAGCTTTCTTAACTATTCCATTCAAAGTATCACCGTGTTGCATAGCATATAAACTTACTTCTTTATGCAATTCAGGCTCTATTCTAACATTAAAACTACCTTTAAACGGTTTATCGGGAATTTTACCGGCTATATTACAATCTTCTAGATAACTATCCACAGCTTCATGCAATGATTTTATTAAAGTTTTAGCATCAGAGCCTTCATAAGTTATTAAATCTCTTATAAATTCTACTTTACCAAAAAATAATTCTTCTGAAGCGTCAAAATGTACTGATCCTAAATAACCTTTATAACTCATAAAATCGTTTTTTATCATATTAGTCCCTCTTCTTCTAATTTTTTAATTACTTGTTCAATTAAATATGGCTTTATAATTGGTTTAGGATGAGGCTTATGTAGGTTAATAATTAAAGCCGTTTTTTTATTATAAATTTTCTTCTAGAACCACCGGTTTTACCCGTTGTAAGTTCTTCAAAATGTAAACTACCTAGCAGTCTAGTTAACTCATCCCAAGTAAAGTCTTTAGGCTTTGATTTCAATCTTTTAATAAGTTTATCTATTGAACTCAATTTAATATTTTTTTAATTATAACATAATTGTAGCATCATTTATTAATACAAGCAACTAAAATTAGTTACATAAAATAAAGATTTAAGGATTAGCTAGCTACCAAATTATTCTTTACAAGATACTCCTTAATCTTGAGTAAATCATACCAAGAGGTGCGTTTTTGCGTAGGTTGGCGTAGTAGATAGGCGGGATGAAATATTGCAGTAGTCTGAATGGGTGAAGATAAATATTTATTGCTATAAAAATAATATTCTTGTCTAATTTTAGTAATACCCGAATTTTTTCCAAGTAAACTAGTAGCAGCCGTGCTACCGACTAGAATAATTAGCTTGGGATTAATAAGAGCAATATGCTTCTCAACGAAAGGTCTACAAATATCGACTTCTTCGAGCGTCGGCTGTCTATTAGCAGGAGGACGCCAAAATACCGTATTAGTAATATAAGCGTTATTTTTTCGTGAAACCCCGATAGCATGCAGCATATTATCAAGTAAATTTCCGCTTTCTCCGCAAAAAGGTATTCCTTTCAAATCTTCGGTACTTCCCGGAGCTTCTCCTATTAACATAATTTTAGCTTCTGGATTACCATCACCGAATACAGTGTTAGTAGCAAATTTCTTAAGTTCACAACCATTAAAATCTTGTAGAGATTTTCGTAGTTCTTCTATATTATTAGCTTTATCGGCAAGAGCTCTTGCTAAGGTTATATAGTCAATTGATTTGGACTCACCTACATTGTCGCTCGTCGTTCTCCTATTAGTTATAGGCTTCGCTCCTTGCTCCTTGTATCCGAATCCAACTGAATTGACTATGTTATCGTGCGTATCGGATTTGATTTTTGCTTCAGGCATAAGTTTTACTTGTGGCTTTTCGGTTAGCTTGGTATTATTGCTCACTTTTAATTTCGGCAGATGCTCGTAGCAACAATATTCAACACCGATTGCACTTAACCATTTAAGCGTATTATTCATTATCTTAAAATAAAATATGTTAAAACATTCCGTACCGCACGAACTGAACGGCATAAGGCTTGATAAAGCTCTATCATTGCTTCTTGAAAATGTCTCAAGAAATCAAATTCAAAAAGCTATTAAGAGTTCTTGCGTACAAGTTAATGATGTAATTATTTCTGATTCTGACATTTTGGTCAAGGAGAATGATGTTATATTATTTTCTTTCAAAGAACCTGAAGAACTAAAAATTGCAGCAGCAAATATAGCGCTTGATATAATCTATGAAGATGATGATTTGATAGTAATTAACAAAGCTGCCGGTATGACGGTACACCCAGGTGCTGGTCATCATGACGATACACTAGTTAATGCCTTACTTTATCATACCAAAAATTTATCGGATATAGGTTCATCGGAAAGACCCGGAATAGTGCATCGTTTAGATAAAGATACTTCAGGTTTGATGGTGGTTGCTAAAAATAATAAAGCCCATATGTTGCTTGCAAATCAGATAGAGCAAAGACAAGTAGTACGAAAATATAAAGCGTTAGTTTGGGGGGTTGTTAATCCGCTAGAAGGAACAATAAAAAATAATATAGGTCGCAGCCGAATAGACCGCCAAAAAATGACCATATTAAAATATGGCGGTAAAGAAGCCGTTACACATTACAAGACTCTAGAGCTGTTTTACGGCGGTACTATTAGTATGGTGGAATGCAGTCTTAGTACTGGTAGAACTCATCAAATCAGGGTACAGCTAAGCCACTTAAAGCATTCAGTAGTCGGTGACCAAACCTATGGCAATAACGACCGAAAAATTGCTCATTCCCTACCCGAACTCAAAGCAAAATTAATTGATTTTAAACGTCAGGCCCTGCACTCGTGGTATTTAAGCTTTACTCATCCGACTAGTAATGAGATTATGGAATTTTCTTGTGAGCTGCCAAGAGATATGGAAGAGATAATTAGTTAAAAATATTTTATGCAATGTTCCATAAAGCAAATTCTTAGTAACGCTACAGATAAATTAAATAAAATAAGCATCAATTCACCGCAATTAGAAGCACGAATTTTACTACAGCATGTTATAAATAAACCTATTGAGTATTTGCTCATTAACCTTGATGAGCAGTTAAATCAGTCAGAGGTAGAAGCTTTTGAAAAACTGTTAGAGAGAAGATTAAAGCATGAACCGATAGCTTATATTACTAGTGTTAAAGAATTTTACTCACGTGAATTTATAGTTAATAAACATGTATTAATTCCAAGAAGTGATACAGAATTGTTGGTGGAAATAGTTCTAGGTTTACTCAAACCGTCATTGCGAGCGACTAAAAGGAGCGTGGCAATCTCAGGAACTTTGCCTGAGATTGCTTCGTCGACGCTTATGGCGTCTTCTCGCAATGACAAACTCTTCAACATACTAGAACTCGGTACTGGTAGCGGTTGTATTGCTATCAGCCTATTATGTGAGCTACCAAACGCTAAGGCAGTAGCAACTGATATAAGTCTTGATGCTATAGAAGTTGCTAGAAATAATGCCCTGAAGCGTCAAGTAAGTAATCGTATAAAAATAATTCATAGCGACTGGTTTGAAAATATCAAGGATCAAAAATTTGATGTTATAGTTAGCAACCCGCCATATATATCGTACACCGAAAAACCAGAAATGGTACTTGAGACACTGAACCATGAACCGCACCTTGCATTATTTGCTGAAGAAGATGGCTTGCAAGCTTACCGCATAATCGCTGAAAATGCCAAGCAATTCTTAAAACCAACCGGTAAGATTATATTAGAAATAGGCTTTAATCAAGCAGATAAAGTTAGCAAAATCTTTTTAGATTACGGTTATAATATAGATAATATTTATAAAGATTTGCAGTCGCATAGTAGAGTAATAGAAATTTCTCCTATTAATTTAAATAGATCATACGCAAGACGAATCGGTAAAAGCTTGTCAGGAGTGCAACAAAATTTATTAGATAACGAACTACCGAAATATTTATTTTCCAAAGAAAAGCTTATTGATGAAAAACGTAAAATATTTTTGGAAATAGGCTTTGGTATGGGTGAGCATTTCGTTAATCAAGCCAGATTAAATCCTGATGCACTTTTTATTGGGGTAGAAGTATATTTAAATGGAGTTGCAAATGTTTTAAAACTTGCTGCTGAGCAGAATATAGTCAAATCATTTGACTATATCACGAATTTTTTATTATTTCCTAATAATTTAGATTTAATATTAAATGAGATACCAAATAATAGTTTAGATGGAATTTATATTTTATTTCCCGATCCATGGATAAAAAATAAGCAAAAAAAGAAACGCATTTTCAATAAAGAACGTCTTAAGATTTTACAGGATAAGCTAAAAGATAACGGTAATTTAATATTTGCTTCCGATATCGAAAATTATTTTTATGAGGCAATAGAGCTAATAAAGCAGAACGGTAATTTTGAAATTATGAATAAAGATGACTATCTAACCTCGCATGATAATTATGTAATTACCAAATATCATCAGAAAGCTGTTAATGCAAACAGAATACCGAAATTTATAATTTTGCGGCACGTTTTAGACGATCATTAATCGCAGCACCTATATTTGCTTGAGGTATAGGGCTAACAGCTATACCGCACGCATCATGAGAGGCGGCATAATCGTCAAGTATTCTTAAATATGAATAAAGATTTGCAGCAGCTTCTATAAGATCACCTTTAGTACTTAGATTTAATGAAAATCTTCCAGTAAGATTGCTATTACCAAAATTTAAGCCAATTTCTTTATCTTCTAAATTTATAGCATTTAGCCTAACCGGTACTTTTGGTGAATAGTGTTTTGCAAGCATACCTGGAGCTTTTATAGCACTTGTCTCTGATGCTTTTAAAACTTTTACCCCAAGTAACTCTTCTAAAATTTCAGCAGTTATAAACCCTTCTCTAAGTATAGTAGGGTTAGTCGTTGTAGCATCAATTATCGTTGACTCTAGCCCATATTCAGATTGATAGATTTCAGGTGCTAAAATAAAAATTTCAGCGTTTTCCGAAAAGTGTTTCGTGACATGCTCAGCGTTAGTCGGACTAATATAGTTTGAGGGGTTAGCACTTGGGGCGGCTATAGGTACGCCTGATTGTCTAATAAGCTCTAATGCTACAGGGTAAGACGGTACCCGAAGTGCTATTGTATTAAGTCCTGCCGTTACGCTAGGAGCAATATTTGCACTCTCTTTTAAAGGCACAACTATAGATAATGGTCCAGGCCAAAATTTTTCTGCTATTTTTGCGGCTAAGTCGTTAAACTCTCCTATTTTTTTTGCTTGCTCTATGGAGAAGACATGCACGATAAGCGGATTGATAGCAGGGCGATTTTTAAACTGAAAAATCTTTAAACAAGCTTCATTATTAGTAGCATCCGCTCCGATTCCATAAACTGTTTCGGTTGGGAATACTACTACTTTACCTGATTTTATATATTCAATAGCTTTACTGATCATTAATTTAGTTATTTTGGTTTTGTTATATATCTGCTTCTCTATGTCATTCCCACAGAAGCGGGAATCCAGTCACTAAAAGTATAAAAACACTAAATTTTTAAAATTAAAAGCTCAAATAATTTCGCTTTTTTCTGGATTCCCGCTTTCGCGGGAATGACATAGGAAAGCTTCAATTATAAACGGTTAAACTTAGCTATTTTATCAAAAAAATTACAAATATCTTGCAGTAATAACAACCGATTCCCTGCAATTTTTGAATCAGGATCATTAACTAGTACATTATCAAAAAAGCTAGTAATTGGAGTTAATAGAGACGATAATAAATTTAAGGCTTTGTTGTAATCTTTATCTGATATACTATCTGTAACTTGCGGAGAAATTTTTTGCATCACTTCAAATAATTCTTTTTCAGGTTGTGTACTAAAAAGACTCGCATCAACTAAGCCAGTAATTTTCTGATCGCTGATTATATTATTTGCTCGTTTATAGGCATTTAATAATTCCTTTCCTGTATCTTCTGCTAAAAATTCTTTTAACGCATCAAGCTTAAATTTTGTATCTACTAAATTTAAGTCAAGAACTGCATTAATTAATGAAATATCATAATTATTTTTGAAATAGAATTTTATTCTTTCTTCAATGAAGGATATTATTAAATCCTTATCTTTATCAGATGAGTCTTTATATAAGCTTATGGAAAAACTAATTAAATCAGTAAGTTGTAACTCTAATTTATTTTCAAGTATTATTCTTATTATACCAAGGGCTTGACGCCTTAAGGCATAGGGATCGCCTGAACCTGTCGGAGCTTCGCCTGCTATCATCAAACCTACTAAACTATCTATTTTATCAGCTAGTCCAAGCAACGCGGCATTTCCGCTTGGTACATTGTCGCTTAGACCTTGCGGTTTGTAATGGTCTCTAATTGCCGTAGCTACTTCTTCATTTAGCTCTTCATGCTTTGCATAATAATAACCCATAATACCTTGCAAATCAGGAAATTCCCCGACCATTTCAGAAACAAGATCGCTCTTGCAAATTTTCGCCGCCGTGATTAAATCTTTATTATTTGGAGCTATATAATCACAAATTTTGATTATACGATCAATTTTTTCTTTCAAATTACCAAGCTTTGCATGAAATGTTACTGCTAGCAGCTTGTCTAAATTTGATCCTAAAGTTTTAGAGATATCTTGTTTATAGAAATATACAGCATCGGAAAGTCTTGCAGATAATACCTTTTCATTACCTTGTACAATTAACTCACTATTGGCAAATCTACCATTACTGACAAAGAGAAAATACGGGGCAAAATTTCCCGCTTTATCGAATAGACAAAAATATTTTTGATGCGTACGCATCGAGGAAATTAATACTTCTTTAGGTAGTTCTAAGAATTTCTGCGGTATTTTTCCAAGTAATACAACAGGAAATTCAGTAAGCCCCGCTACTTCTTCTATTAAACGTGCATCTTCTTTTATAGTTAAATCATGAAAATTTGCCAGTTCCAATAAGCCGGTCTTAATTATTTCTTCTCTCTTTGTTCTTTCTAAAATAACATGATTTTCTAAAAGCTTATTTCTATAATCTTCAAAATTTGTTATTTCTAATTTTTTATTATCAGTTAGACGATGCCCATACGTAATATTATTAGCGGTTAAATGCCCAAATTGCAGCGGTAATATTTCGCCGTCAAACATACATAAAATGTTACGCAGAGGTCTAATCCATTTTATTTTGTAATCGCCCCAAAACATTGATTTCGCCCAGCTATATTTATTAATAGCCTCTACGATAATTTCCGGTAGAATCTCTTTTATTTCTCTTTCTTCTGTTTTTTTTATCAAGAAATAATATAGCTGATTATTAATTAATTTAGTAGAAAGCTCTAATTTGCCAACATTATGAGCTTTACAAAATCCGTTAATAGCGGCTTCCGGAGCATCTATGCTCGGTCCTTTAATTTCTTCTTCTTTTGGTAAAGTTACCTTTGGCAAGTGGGTAGCATGCAGCGTTATCCTGCGAGGCCCCGCAAATACTTGTACTTTTGCGAATATTTCGTTTTCTTCAAAAATTTTCGTGAATATGTTTAAATAACCCTCTTCAGCATTTTTTTGCATTAATGCTGGTATTTCTTCACTAAATAACTCTAATAATAATTCACTCACTCGTTCATCTCCAACCATTTTGTGCAACAAATTTTTGCTAAATGACGCACTCTTAAAACATAAGAAGCACGCTCGGTTACGCTAATTACCCCAAGTGCATTTAATTGATTAAACACATGGCTTGCTTTAAGGCATTCATCATAAGCAGCTAACGGGACATCTCCGTTAACTAGTCTTTTGCATTCCTCTTCACTATCTTTGAAATGCCGCAATAAAATTTCACTATTCGCAAGCTCTAAATTATATTTTGAAAATTGTCTTTCAGCCTCAAAATCGACTTCTCCGTATTTTAAAGCTTTTTCTCCTACTTGCCCATTCCAATCAAGCTCTTTTACTTCATCAACCCCCTGAATGTATAACGCGAGCCGCTCTAACCCATAAGTAATTTCACCGGCAACGGGGCGACATTCAATCCCGCCAATTTGCTGCATATAAGTAAATTGCGATACTTCCATACCGTCGCACCATACTTCCCAGCCAAGCCCGGCAGCCCCTAAGGTCGGCGATTTCCAATCATCTTCAACAAAACGAATATCATGAGTTTTTAAATCTATGCCTAAACATTCTAAACTCTTAAGGTATAAATCTTGAATATTATCGGGAGAGGGTTTTAAGATAACCTGAAATTGGTAATAATGCTGCATTCTATTAGGGTGCATGCCATACCTGCTATCCCCTGGTCTTCTTGACGGCTGTACGTAAGCAACGGACCAAGGTTTAGTCCCAAGACATCTAAGCACCGTTGCAGGATGAAACGTACCTGCTCCGACATGTGCATCATAAGGCTGTAATATTGCACAGCCGTAATCCTGCCAGTAATTTTGCAAGGTTAGTATAATTTGCTGAAATGATAGTTTTTTCATAGAAAATGCATTGTCATACCGCGACTTGATCGCGGTATCTAATAAAATCAATATAAATTATTTGTGTATTTAAATGGATACCGCGATCAAGTCGCGGTATGACACATAACACAGAAATCCTAATAATGCTCCTTGCCGATCTCAACCTTAGGACGGCCGCTTGCTACTCGCCAATTGTTGGTATCACGGAGTGACGGTGTACAGCCACAAAATTCTTGCTTATAAAAATGTTCTTCTTTAGCGATTTCATACATCCTACTAGCACCACCATCTTTACGCCAATTATAAGTCCAATAAGTTATTCCATCATAATGAGAAGCGGCTCTAATTCCTGATTCATTAATTTGGTTCATATCTTTCCATCTAGAAATACCAAGCGAGCTAGTTATAACCTTAAACCCGTTTTCATGAGCATATAAAGCCGTACGCTCAAAACGCATATCAAAGCACATTGTGCAGCGTTTACCTCTCTCTCAGGTTCAAACTCCATC
>NZ_CBCDJS010000004.1:0-32478 GCF_965035265.1 Rickettsia sp. | reverse complement strand
GCCATATTCACCGGATTTAAATCCGATAGAAAAATTCTGGGCTAATATGAAACGATGGATTAAGAATAAAATTACTGAATTCGCAAACTTGTACGAAACTTTAAAAAAGTTTTTTACTGCACCTAATACTATATGATTTACTATAGATTCAAATTTTCTGAAAATGTCTTTTCAGAAGTGATACCGTGATCTTCAAAACAAGTCTTAATATGCTTTATGGTAGGATTTAAAAGATCTTCAGTAATAGGTAAATCATTATCTTTATAAGGAAATACAGTAGACAATAGATCTACTACTCTACCGTTACTATTTTTGAACTCGGCTTCTTTATAGGCAATTTTATTAAATAATCTTTCCTTTGTGCCGTGTGTATGTCCTTCATTATAAAAAGAAGTATCAAAATAATTGATAGCTGAAATAGTAGGAATATCTTTTTGAGTTTGATCTTTTTTTGCTAAACCTGTAGCTAGGAAATGTTTGGCATTAATTTTAGCAAATTCTATTTGTGCTATAGGTTCGTACCTTAAGATGTTATTTGGAATCGGTAGTTTATTTTCTCCAATTGATTTATCAGTAGATAAATTAAGTCCTTTATTTATTTTTTCTTGAAATGTATTTATAAATAAATCGGTTTTATTAGGTAAATGCTGATCTTTAACTTCAGGCTCTTTTATTAAAGTTATATTTAGTGTATCTGCTATATGTTTTTGTTCTTTTTCTAGGTTTAATATTATTTGAGATACTTGATTTTGTGTAATAAAATCATATATTTCGTGAAATTCTGAATCCGGTATATTGTCTCCTAAAGCTTCTCTTATTGACCTGCTACTACAATTCCCCAAAGTTTGTCCGGTAACTGTGCTGTCTGTATTGGCTGGGGGGTTAATAAAATCTTCTAAATTTGCTTTATTAATTTTATCGTTATGAGCAGTAATACTCTCTTTATTTTTACTAAATAAAATAGAAAATACACTATTTTCTATTTCTCTAGATATTACATTTTTTACTCCTTGATCTGACTGATCTTTAAGTTCATATTTAATTGTACTAAATATTGGAATATTCCGCACCTCTTCTTCTTTATACGTGGGTAATTTAGCTTTTGATTTTGTATCTAGTTTTAAATTATTTGTAACAGCCCCTCCTCCAGCATTATAAAGAGTACGGTAATTTTTTCCACTCTCTTTAGAATATTTTATAACATTTGCATGTAATCCTGCATTAGTAGGAGCATTAGTATATGATAAATATGCCTCTCCGGTTTTTTGTAGTTTATCATATACTTCATCTGTAGCTTCTTTTAAAAATTTTTTTAATTGCTCTGTAGGTAATGTAGTGGAGACGATTAAGTCGCTAGTAATAAATGATTGTTTGTATATTCCATCTAAGCCGTCCATAAAATTGTCTAATTTTTTATCTGGGCTTTTATCGAGATGTAGAGCTTTATAAGCTCCAAGTAAAGCTTTATAGCCGCTAGCCGTTATAAAATGATAAGCTGAGCCTAAATCATAATTCTTTGTGGATTTATCATAGGTACGGGCGTCGTCAAGCATTTCGCGGTACTGAGTTGCCTTCGCTTCATATTCATATTCCCGTATGTTATTTAAGGCCTGAGTGATATTTTCATAATGCTCTTTCAGCTTATTTTGGTTATTCTCTTTTAGAGCAGTATTTATAAGCTCGTTTTCATAGTTTTTCAAGTTGCCGAACTTTATATCATTATTTATATTCTCAGTCATATTTTTAACTAATTAGTTGAATAAATACTAAGATAGTCCTATACTAAAAAATAAATGTCAATAATTACTCTCTCAATATCCCTATTTTATCTAATTGCTCCCATGTAAAATTTTCGTCTTCACGACCAAAATGACCGTAAGCAGCTGTTTTTTGATAGCATGGAGTACGAAGCTTAAGATGTTTAATAATTCTGCCGGGACGCATATCAAAATGCTGTGTTATTAGCTTAGTAATTTGTTCATTGCTTAATTTGCTAGTGCCGAAAGTTTCAGCATAAATAGATACGGGAGCCGCAACACCTATTGCGTAAGATATTTGTATTTCACATCGATCGGCTATTCCTGCTCCTACTATATTCTTAGCAATATAGCGTGCCATGTAAGCAGCCGATCTATCTATTTTGGTCGGATCTTTTCCTGAGAAACAACCACCGCCGTGTCTTGCCATTCCTCCGTAAGTGTCCACGATAATTTTTCTACCTGTTAAACCGCAATCAGCAACAGGACCGCCTATAACAAACCTACCTGTCGGGTTAATTAGATATTTAGTATCTTTATGAAGCAAATTGCTTGGTAATGCCTGTTTAACAATTTCTTCCATTACTGCCTCAATAAGGTCTTTTTGCTGTATTTCCGGGTGATGCTGAGTTGATAAAACTACCGCATCAATTGCAACAGGCTTACTATTTTCATACCTCAATGTAACTTGTGACTTTGCATCGGGTCTAAGCCAAGATAATATATTTTTTTTGCGTAGATATGCCTGTCTTTTCATTAAGAGATGAGCGTAGTAAATAGGTGCAGGCATTAAGCTTTCTGTTTCAGTACAAGCATAACCGCAAACCATTCCTTGATCTCCTGCTCCTATTTCATCTTCATTATTATTATCAACCCCCATAGCTATATCGGGTGATTGTTTAATGATAGACGAAATTACGGCACAACAACTGCCGTCAAATCCATAATTTGGATTATTATAGCCGATTTCTTGTATCTTGCTCCGTACTATTTGCTCAATATCCACATAGGTACTAGTAGTAATTTCGCCGCCGACTAAAACTAAACCGGTTGTTACAAATGTTTCACAAGCAACACGACCGTTAGGGTCTTGTTTTAGAATTTCATCAAGTACCGTATCTGAAATTTGATCGGCAATTTTATCCGGATGTCCTTCAGAAACTGATTCAGACGTGAATATAAAATTTTTCATACATTATGCTCCTTTTTAAAATTCTTCAAATTGTTATTCATGTATAGGTGTTGTATGCCGTCATTGCGAGGAAAATTACGTAGTAATTGACGAAGCAATCCAGTAAAAAATTCTGATTTACAGAATTTTTTTATTATTTTTTCTGGATTGCCGCGTCGCTTCGCTCCTCGCAATGACGGTTTGAGTATCCACGCAACAATGCCACGCCTTTAATGAATTTCCATCCAGTTATTACCTGCTCTAACTTCGGTTATAATAGGAATATCCATATTAGTAGAATTCTCCATGATTTTTTTGATAATAGGTATTATGATTTCTACTTCATCAATTGGTGCTTCAAACAGTAATTCGTCATGAATTTGCAGTACTAATCTTGTTTTAAGCTTACGTTTTTCTATTTCTTGATCTAGATTGATCATGGCAATTTTAATTATATCGGCATTAGTTCCTTGAATTGGAGCATTAATAGCCGCACGCTCTGCAAATTGTTTAAGCTTTTTATCATGAATTAAAGGTACAAAACATTTTCTGTCAAAGAAATTTGTGACATAGCCGTTGCTGCTTGCAAAAGCTTTTGTTTGCTCCATATATTCTTGTACTCCTTTATATTCAGCAAAATATTTCTTGATATATTCGGATGCTTCGCCGTTACTAACATTTAATTGTTTAGCAAGCCCAAAAGCACTTATACCATAAATAATACCGAAATTTATGGCTTTTGCTTTACGTCTATGTTCGCTAGTTAGTTCATGTTTTTGTAAGTTAAAGATTTGACAAGCGGTTTGAGTATGAATATCATCTTTATTGATAAATGCTTGTTTTAGTGCTTCTATATTTGCGATATGGCTTAATATTCTAAGCTCAATTTGAGAATAATCGGCGGATATTAATTTATAACCTTCTTCAGCGATAAAAGCTTGTCTGATTTTATTCCCCTCACTAGAGCGAATTGGTACATTTTGCAAATTAGGCTCTTGTGAGCTAAGTCTTCCTGTAGTGGTAGAAGTCTGTAAAAATGTCGTATGTACCCGCCTCGTTATATTATCTATCTGTTTCGGTAAGCTATCGGTGTAAGTGTTCTTTAATTTCGTAAGCTGCCGCCATCTTAGTAATAAATCAGCGATAGGATAGCCGTGTTCACTAAGCTTCTCAAGTATTTCTGCTCCTGTTGAGTAAGAGTTTGCTTTAGCGGAAGCTTTACCAAAGGGTAATTGCATTTTTTCAAATAGAATTTCACCAAGTTGTTTTGGTGAACCGATATTAAATTTAATCCCGCTAAGAGCAAAGATTTCTTCTTCAAGTCTAGCTATTTCTGCTCCAAATTCAGCGGATAACTGATTTAGATAATTTGCATCTACTTTAATCCCAACCTTTTCCATTTTATCTAAAATAAAACAGGTAGGTAAGTCAATTTCACTATAAAGTCTAAATGCTTTATTGTCCTTAAGCTCTAATATAGTTTGCTTATAAAGCGAAGTGAAATCAGCTACTATTTTTGCCGATTCATTGATCGTATTGTCCTCTTTCAAAGCCTCTTCAAACAAATTTTTCTGTGATAAACCAGCAGATAACGCATATTGCATTAGTTCTAAATCCTCTATAGCCATAATCTCATGAGCTTGTTTTGCGTAAAATTTAAGCAGAGGTTTAAGAGAATAGGTAATTTTTTTTATGGATTTATCGGCTAGTAAATTGAAGATTATATCCGAAAACCAGTCGTTATTAGTTTTAGTATTATAGGAAAAAAGGTCATTGGTAGTATTTGAAATTTTAATAATATAACTTTGGTTTTGTAGTGATAAAATAAAAGCAAGATTATCTCCTTTACGCTGAAGTAAATATATCCCGAATATTCCTATTTTCTCAGCCCCTTTAGCAAAGTCTGCTAACTCATTAGCATTACTAATTTCTTTTATTTCCGTTACTTTATTATCTGCTATCTCTTTATGCTCATTAATTTTAAAATCAAATAAATTTTCTGCTCTTTTATATAAAGATTTAAAACCGTATTTCTGTAAAAATTCTGTTAATTTATCGCTATTTGGAGGCGACCATTCTAGATTATTTAGCTGAAAATCTAAATCAACATTAGAATCAAGCCCAATTAACTGCCATGAAATAAGTGCGGCTTCTCTTGAATTTTGTAAAGTTTCACGTTGTTTTATACTTGATATTCGGTCTAGAGAATTTAGTATATTTTCCACTGAACCGAACTCGGCTATAAGGCTACTGGCCGTTTTTGGTCCAATAGACGGTACGCCTGGTATGTTATCAGATCTATCGCCGATTAAAGCCATCACTTCACGTAATTTATCAGAAGTAGTGCCGAACTTTTTAACAACATCATCCTCTGTAATATATTTCCCTTTTAGAGGATCATATATTTTGATGTTTTCACTCATTAACTGCAATAAATCTTTATCGGAAGAGATAACAACGACATCCTCCCCAAATGATGCGGCTTTATTAGCAAAAGTTGCGATAATGTCATCGGCTTCATAACCGCTTTTTTCTAGAATAGGAAAATTTAAACTGCTTGCAACATCGCGAACTAAAGGTAATTGTACAATTAAATCTTCAGGCGGAGGTGGGCGATTAGCTTTATATTCAGGATAAATATGATGGCGAAAATTCTTCCCGCCGCTGTCAAATACTACAGCGACATGTTTAGGCTTAAAGTCGCTCAGTAATTTTAGTAGCATTGAAGTAAAGCCGTAAAGAGCTCCAACAGGCTCGCCTTTCGGCGAAGTTAAAGGCTGTTGTGCATAGTAGGCTCTAAAAACAAATCCGTATCCGTCTATGAGCAATAAGGTATTTTTTTGAGTCATTTTATGATTTTATTTTTAATTCTATCGTCATTGCGAGCGGACTTTGTTGCGTGGATTAGTAAAACCCACTGTGTCACCCCGTGGCTTGACCACGGGGTCCAGAAATAATAAAAAATACTAATAATATTAGTATTTTTAACTGGATCCCGCGATCAAGTCGCGGGATGACAATGAAAAAATCAATCCACGCAACAATACCCGCTCGCAATGACGTAGCAAAACCTCACAACCCAACCAAACTTTTAGCAAAATCATGTCGGTTGAATATTTTTAAGTCCTCTATCTTCTCGCCTATGCCGATAAAGTACACGGGTAAATTAAATTTCTGCACTACTCCGACAATTACTCCCGCTTTAGCACTGCCGTCTAATTTAGTTACGATAAGCCCCGTCAAATTAGTAGCACTGTCAAAATGCTCGACTTGGTTATAAGTATTTTGTCCGGTAATAGCATCAATTACTAAAATGCTATGCGTAGGTACACTCTCATCTAATTTTTTTATAACTTTTACGATCTTAGAGAGTTCGTCCATTAAGTTTTTTTTATTATGAAGCCTGCCTGCTGTATCGATAAAAAGTATATCGATATTTTGTTTTATCGATTCTTCTATCGCACGGTAAGCAACGCTTGCAGGATCAGCCGATTCTTCACCGGTAATAAGTAGTGCATTTGCTTTTGTCACCCAAGTGCTTAGCTGATTTATGGCAGCTGCTCTAAAAGTATCACAGGCTGCAACTGCTACTTTTTTTCCTTGTGCTGAATAGATTGCAGCAAGCTTACCTATAGTCGTAGTTTTTCCTGCTCCGTTAACACCGCAAACTAAAATTACGTTTAATTTGTTCTCATTTAAAGTAAAAGGAATTTCTGATTTTGATAGCTGCTGTTCTATCAATTTAGCAAGGGCTTCCTTTACTGTGTTACTATTTATTTCTTTGTCAAATTTTATTGTTTTAAATTCTTCTATAATTTTAGTTACGGCTGAAATGCTCATATCGCTAGAGATAAGCAGCTCTTCTAGCTCGTCTAGAGTGTCATCGTCTAATTTTTTCTTGTAAAATATTTTGTCGATACCTTCCGATATTTTATTAGAAGTTTTAGATAAACTTTGTTTTAATTTACTAAATATCGAAATCATATTAGATAGTTTTTGTTTTGTGGGTGTTGGTGTTATTCTTACTTCTGTCATACCGTGGCTTGACCACGGTATCCATAAAAAAATTAAAAAAGACTAGATCCCGCTACAAGCTCGCGGGATGACAAAAATCGTTCCACGCAGCCTATGACTGCTCGCAATGACGATTGAAATATTTATTTCTTCTTCTTATTCTTGCTTTTATTTTTGTTTCCGTCGGTAGTTTTATTGAATCTACCTAGATTTTTAACAAATTTTTGTAGTCCGTTAAGTTCCGTTCCATATGTCCTAGTATATTCACGGACCATTTCTATATCTTGTTTATGAGAGTCGTCTATTACTACTATTTCCTGCATAAAATTATTAGCATCAAATGTAATTTTTACTATTGTTTGCTTTTCAATTTTTGGGTTGAGCCAAGCTCTTTGAGACATCACTCTCTCAACATAATACCAAGTATTTTGGGAATATTCGGGTACCATACTAGGCGTACCGATTAATTCTACGACTTCCACTTTGTTTAGTTTTTTAGACTCTAATTTTACAAGTGCCGAATCATCTATGGATTGCCCTCTATTTTCAATAGTTTTGCAGCCGCTTAAGGAAAAAAAGGCTAATATACTAAAAATGTATGTTATAAAAATTTTCATAAGTTTAATTTTATCTAGATTTTGTTACAATATTATAATATACTGCTTCATTAATTTGACAAATACTTTTTAATTTATATTTAGAGAGGCTAATAATGGCAGTTCCAAAGAAAAAAACATCAAAATCAAGACGTAATATGAGACGTTCGCACTTAGCGCTCGGTAAAGTTAACGTGATAGTTGATTCACAAACAGGTGAGTATAAACTTCCGCATCATATTTCTTCAGTAGACGGTACTTACAATAATCGTCAAGTAGTAACAAAAAAAATTGAAGCTGAAGAAGAAGTAGCATCTTAAATAATATATGACCTGTAAAATTATTGGCTGCGGCGAGTATCTTCCTTCAAAAATAGTTAGTAATGACGAGCTTGCAAAATTTGTAGATACTAACGATGAATGGATTAGAACAAGAACAGGTATTACGCAGCGTCATATAGCAGGTGATACAGAATATACTTCCCATCTTGCTTTAAAATCAGCTGAAAAAGCTATAGCAGATGCGGGGATATCAGCAAATGATATTGATTTAATTATTACGTGTACTACTACTCCGGATAATAGCTTCCCTTCGGTTGCCACTAAACTTCAAGGTTATCTTGGTTTAGCTAACATACCGTCTTTTGATTTACAAGCCGTATGTGCCGGCTTTGTTTATGGTTTACAAGTAGCAAATTCTCTTATCTCATCAGGTAAATATAAAACTGTTTTGCTTATAGGAGCTGAGAAAATGACGTCATTATTAGATTGGAAGGATAGGGCTACTTGCGTTTTATTCGGTGATGGAGCGGGTAGCGTAATATTACAGTGTAGTAGTGATGACTCCGGTTTAATAGACAGTAATATCTTCTCAAGCGGGACTGATTATGAAATACTATACACAAGCGGTGGTGTCAGTATGAACGGTACTAGCGGTAAAATTATTATGCAGGGGCAGAAATTATTTCGCCATGCAATAGAAAAAATGCAACAATCTATAGAAGAGTTGTTGCATGCTAATCAATTTAGCGTAAGCGATATTGATTATTTTATACCTCATCAAGCAAATATACGTATTATTAATAAACTTGCCGAATCATTAAACCTACCCGAACATAAAATAGTAAAGACCGTAGAGAAGCACGCTAATTGCTCAGCTGCCTCCATCCCTCTTGCTTTAAGTACTCTAAAAGCATCAGGCAAAATAAAAAAAGGGGATATTCTACTATTTTCAGCTATCGGTGCGGGGCTTACTTGGGGCAGTGCATTAATAAGATGGTGAATAGACTTCCTGCATAAGTCATTTCTAAAGGTAATTTATACGTCGAGTAGGTAGCCGAATCCTCACGTACGTCTATGTACGCTGCGGTTCGAAGCGAAGTGTCTCCTTTAAATTCCTCTTTATAAGATGACTTATGCAGGAAGTCTAATATATACTAAGATAGAACTTCAAAAATTGGCTACGTCATCCTACAAGTACTGCGGTACCGAACGTTTAAGTAACGGCTTCCGTTCCTCGTCTTGTGGATTCCTTTCTCTTTCCCCAGTTGATCTTCGTCTATCAATTGCTTTATTTACTCGGAGTATACTCGTCTATCTATCCATCGACGCTAAATAAAATGATATTTTTACAACATTTATACAGAAGTAATTGCATTTTATAATATTTTAGCCTTTAAACTAATAAAATAATAATATATACTAACTCACATAGCTTTTGGTTAGTTTGTAATTTATAACTAACTAAAATGAATTCAATACTAATAAATTATAATCTTCTAAGGAGTTTAATTATGAAAATAACAAAAATTACATTAGCTTTTCTTGCATTATTTGTGCTTGCAGGGTGTAATACAACAAAAAGAGCACCTCAAATGGACGGTATGATGAATCAAGGTGAAGAAACATCATTAATGAAAGATTTCGAGAAGCATGCAGGGAATGCAGTATGGTTTGCTTTTGATAGTTCTTCTTTATCACCAAAAGCTAAAGAAGAGTTAGAGAGACAAGCTTGCTGGTTATCAAAGCATCCTGAAGTAAAAGCTACTGTTGAAGGGCATGCAGATGAAAGAGGTACTAGAGAGTACAACTTAGGTCTAGGTGAAAGAAGAGCAGCAGCAGCGAAAAAATTCTTAGCTCATAAGGGAATTGATCACAACAGATTAAATACAATCTCTTACGGTAAAGATAGACCTGCTATGATGGGTAATACTGAAGAAGCTTTTGCTTATAATCGTAGAGCTGTAACAGTTGTACATCACTAAAATTATTTACTAATTATAGTTTATTAAAAGGTCGAGTAGTCAGCTCGACCTTTTTTTATTTATAACCTGTTTGTCATTTCTGCGTGGATCGATTTTTTCGTCATTGCGAGCAGCTATAGGCTGCGTGGCAATCTCATGAAATAACAACAAGCTCCTGAGATTGCGGACGTACAATTACTTCGTAATTTCCGTAGCTTATGACGAAAAAGCTGATTCACATTGTCCTGTTTTTTAGTCAATACCTAAAAAACACAAAAATTTTACTAGACTTGGACGCATAAAAATTATATAAATTTCAAATGAAAAGGGGCTGTAGCTCAGTTGGTTAGAGCACGCCGCTCATAACGGTGTGGTCGTAGGTTCAAGTCCTACCAGCCCCACCACACGATTCTTATTTTAATTCATAACAAACTACGTTGTAATAATAATCTTTTTAATTTTCCGTACGCAACAGCCTAGACTTGAATTTATAATGATTAATCTAAAAACACTTTCTTGGTATCTTACTAAATTATATTCTAAGTGTTTCATTATTATATTATTTCTTTTAATTGGGTTGTTAATTATCTCGAATATTTTTGATCTTTTGCAAAAATTCAAAAATATTTATGTTCCTTTTAGTTTTTTTTGGAGACTTATCTTATATAAAATTCCTTATTTATTAGGTCAAGTATCTTCGTTAATTAGTTTTACCGCTATGTTATTTTTTCTTAGAAATCTAACAACAAATAATGAATTAACAGCTATATTATCTAGCGGTATTCATATTTGGCAAGTGCTTGTTATTCCGTGTATCGTAACTTTAATTTTAGGTATAGTTTTTATGACCATATTGAATCCTATCGGTACTATAGGTTTACAAAAATATGATTTATTAGAAGCAAAACTGACAAAAAAAGCCTTAAGTGAAGGCATAATATCTAGATCCGGTTTATTGTTTTTTGAAGCTTTAAATGATGAAAATCAAATCATTCAAACACAATTTATTAATGTTGCCGAGAAAAAATTAAATAATATTACAATTTTATTTGTTGATAGTAATAATTCTTTCTTAAAGAGGATTGATGCATTATACGGTATTATTGAAAATAAAACGTTACATTTAAATAGAGTAAAGGTTTTTACAAAAGAGAAGACCACAACCTACAATAATTTAACTATACAGACAAATTTATCAATTAATAGTTTAGTAAATAAATTTATTCGTCCTGAAATGGTTTCTATTTGGAATTTACCAAAATTAATTAATGAATTATTAAATTCAGGTTTACCGACTATTAATTATCAAATTTATTATTACAAGCAATTATTTAAGCCTATAATGATGATGGCAACTGTCATTTTAGCAAGTTGTTTTATTAGTCTTAAACAGCGTGATAATTCACAAGAAAAAATATTGATATTAGGTTTATTTTCAGGTTTTATAGTATATTCGTTATCAGAAATATTGTTGAAAATACTTACTTATAATAATCTGTCTTTAATTGCTGCCATTTTATTACCTAGTATGCTAATATTTTTTATTAGTAATTTTATTATTTTACATTATAAAGAGATTTGAATAATGTATTTGGTTGTGGTTTGATGTATGGTTCGACCAAACGATTTAGTGTCATCCCGTGGCTTGACCACGGGATCCAAAAAATAATTTAGAATACGCATTGTTTTAGCATTTTTAACTGGATCCCGTGGTCAAGCCACGGGATGACACTAAGAATTAAAAATAAGTTTTTAGAATTTAGAGAGAAAAAATAAAATGATAAGGAAATTTTTGGAAGGGTTTTCTTCCGGTATGGCTATAGATCTTGGTACGGCAAATACTATTGTCTATCAAAAAAATCGTGGCATTGTTCTTAGAGAGCCTTCTGTTATTGCTTTAATAAAAAAAGACGGTGCTTTTGTGCCTTATGCTTATGGTCATGAAGCAAAAATGATGCTTGGGCGTACTCCTACGGATATTGAAGCAAAAAGACCTTTAAAAGACGGTGTTATTGCCGATTTTAAAGGTGCAGAAGAAATGATAAAGTATTTTATTAGAATGGTGCATAATCGTCGCTCTTTTTTTGGTCCGACAATTGTTATTTGTGTGCCTTCCGGTTCTACGCCAGTTGAGCGTCGTGCTATTCAAGAAGCAGCAGAAAGTGCAGGGGGTAGGGATGTCTATTTAATCGAAGAGCCTATGGCGGCGGCAATTGGAGCAGGGCTTCCCGTAACGGAGGCGACAGGTTCGATGATTGTCGATATTGGAGGAGGTACTACGGAAGTTGCAGTTTTATCACTAGGCGGCATAGTATATGCAAGGTCGGTAAGAGTCGGTGGTGATAAGATGGATGAAGCTATTATTTCATATATAAGAAGGCACTATAATTTATTGATAGGTGAGGCTACTGCTGAAAAGATAAAGCAAGAAATAGGCACGGCTTATGTAGATGAAAAGGTTGAACCAAGAAAGATGGAAATTAAAGGGCGTGATTTAATTTACGGTATTCCTAAAGAAATGGTATTGAATGAAAAACAAATTGCTGATAGTCTAATTGAACCAGTAAGTCAAATTGTTGAAGCGGTAAAAGTGGCACTAGAAGCAACGCCTCCTGAGTTATCTTCAGATATAGTCGATAAAGGAATTGTTTTAACAGGCGGCGGCTCATTATTACGAAACCTTGATTTTGTTCTTAGTGAAGCCACTAAATTGCCGGTGATAGTTGCAGATGATGCCCTCTCTTGTGTGGCACTTGGAACAGGAAAAGTACTTGAAGATTTTACAAAGCTAAAACATGTACTATTTAAACAGGATTAAAAATGGCAATACTTGCAAATAGAGTAAAAAATTCTTCAAATTCATTAGAATTAATAAGAATAATATCAAATACTCTTAAGCGTTTTTTTGTTATATTTGGCCTTGGGTTGTCTGTATATTTATTTTTTACTACGCCTAAAAAAATATCTAGTATATCCCTTGAAGTAACCGGTAGTATAGTATCAACCGGTTTAGCAGTTTATGAAGATATATTTGAATATATCAATTCAATAACACAAAAATTTGCTTATTTTCAAGATTTAGAACGGAAAAATATAGAACTTAAGCTCGAAATAGCAAGATTACAACATTTGCAAAGTGAAGTAGAATCGGTAAGAGCCGAAAACATTGCATTGAAAGATTTGTTAACGATTGCTGAGGAAGAAGAATTTGAATATATTACTACTAAATTACTGAGTGTTTCCTTTAATCCCTTTTCTAGAACTGCTTTGATTTCTGCGGGTAAAAAGCAAGGTATTGAACCTGATCAAATCGTTGTTAATTCAGGAAAATTAATAGGAAAAGTAATAGAAGTTAGCAATAATTATGCTAAAGTGATGTTAATTAGCGATGTTAATTCTAGAATACCTATTAAAGCTAATTCTTCAAGAGAACAGGGTATTTTAGCAGGTAATAATAATAATAGTAAAATTTTATACTTGCCTAACAATCATTTAGTACAGAAAGACGAGGAGATAATAACCTCCGGACACGGTAATATTTATCCTGCAGGTATTTTAGTAGGCTATGTGTCTAAAGTTACGCAGCAGGATGTTATAGTGGATATAGCAGCTGATCTATCTAAAACGGAATTTGTACAGATATTATTACCTAAAGAATAATGAAAAAGGATTATTTCGGCATTATTGCCGAATATATTTGTATAATAATCTATAAACTAAAATTTTATCAAATACTGCATCATAGAAAGCGTTATTATGTCGGTGAAATAGATATTATTGCGTTACGTAATAAAGAAATTGTTTTTATTGAAGTCAAAGCAAGAAGCTCTAAAATTGATGATAGATTTGTATCTTTCAATCAGCAAAGAAGAATTACTAGAGCTGCTGAAATGTTTTTAAGTAGCAATTCTAAATATAGAAATTATAATATCAGGTTTGATTTGGTAATTATAAGGTCTTATAAATTACCTATAATTATAAAAAATGTTTGGTAATACCGGCGTTGTTGCATGGGTCGAAAAACCTGTGCGATGTCGTTCCCGCGTGGATCGGAAAATCTACTCAATTGTCATCCCCGCGTAGGCGGGGATCCAGAAAAAAGGTATAAATACAGCAAATTTTTAAAATTAAAAGCTCGATTTATCTCGCTTTATGCTGGATTCCCGCCTCCGCGGGAATGACATAAAACGAGCCATGCAACAAAGCTCCGCCTATGCGGGGATGACATTGAGTAGGTTTTCCGATCCATGTAACAAGGCTAGTAATACTCAACAAACTTCGTATACTATCCTTTATTTATTCAGAGGTTATTAATATGGCGCTTGCTACTAAGGTAAAAGAATTTTTAGAAGAAAAATTAAAACAAGAAAAGATAGATCGCAAATATCTTGCTCAGGTTACTGATATCCCTTACACGACCGTTAGCAGAATTATGAGAGCAGAAGTTAATCGCGAATTTAATCCTGAAATAGATACTATTTTAAAAATAGCAAAATATTTTAATTGTGCTATGGATGAGGTGATAAAAAGAAAAGTACCTAACAAATAAAAACTACAATATGATAACAAACAATAAAGGGCTGATTATAATTTTATCTTCTCCTTCAGGTACAGGTAAATCAAGTTTAGCTAAAGAATTATTGAAAATAGATAATAATTTGCGTTTATCTGTTTCTGCGACTACAAGAAAACCTCGTTTAGGAGAAATAGAAGGTATAAATTATTATTTTAAAACAGGTCTTGAGTTTGAAGAATTAGTTAAGCAAAATCAATTCCTTGAATATGCTAAAATATACGACCATTATTATGGTACGCCTAAAGAATATGTCGAAATGTTATTAAATCAAGGCTTGGACGTTTTATTTGATATTGATTGGCAAGGAGCAAGGAGTATTAAGAAAAATGCTACTAATGTTATTGCTATATTTGTATTGCCTCCTAGTATCGAAATACTGGAACAACGCTTAAGAAATAGAGCAACCGATAATGAAGAAGCAATAAAATTACGTATGCAGTCAGCACAAAACGAAATATCACACGCTAATGAGTATGATTATGTAGTTACTAACGATGATTTTGATGATGCGCTTAAAAAAATACATGAAATTATTATAGCTGAAAGAGCAAATACTATTTAACCTCTACCATGCGGACTCCGTGGTTTAGGTTTAGGAGCAGAAGGAGTTAGGCGAGGCTTGGCTACCGGAGGAGTAATAGTTGTACGAGGCTTAGGTTCAGGTTTAGCCTCGGTTACTACATTTTTAGGAGTAAGAATAGGCTTAGGAGCTATTGGAGGTTTTGTGATCATGTTAGGAGCAGCACTAGGTATTGTTGTTCTTGGTTTAGGTTTAGGGGGAAACGTCGGTACGAGTTTTTGTTACAGGCTGCTTATCTTGAATAGCAGGTTTAGGAGCGATAGGCGGTTTTACTGTAGCTGTAGATACTGTTAGAGTGGTAGTTCTAGGTTTAGCTTTAGGTGGTATAATAGTACGAGGCTTGGGTTCAGGTGGTTTAGGTGTAAGAACAGGTTTAGGGTCGATAGGCGGTTTTACATTAAAACCATATTCCATGGCTACTTCCAAAGCTTTTTTTCTATTTTCGAGCTTAAGATCTAATATGCTAAATTTCTTATTTTCAAGAAAAATTTTTACTATATCTTTTTCATTCCCTTCTATAGCTAAATCTAATGATGTTTTCCCTTCATGATCTTTTTTACTTACATCAACATTAGGGTGTGATAGTAACTCTTTAACTGATTCATTATTCTTGCTTAATACAGCTCGAATTAGTGTTGTATCTCCATAGCCATTAGAAATATTAACGTCATCAGTATTTTTTATAAATTGTTTAAAAATTTCACTATTTTCTATAGCATAATGCAATAAAGGTATATTATTTATACGATAACTTAAATCTACAAACCCTTTATTTTTTAGTAGATTCAATAATTCGCTAATTACCTCTTCGTTTTCATTTATTATTTCTTTTTGAACTGCATGGATTAATCTTCCTCCTATATAATCTTGGATTTGCTTATTATTTAGCTTAATTTCTGTATTTTTTATAATATTTTCTATATTTTTAGGTAATTTTTTAGAAAATAATTCTTTATTAAAGTCAATATCATCTTTTACTATTTCTTCTAATGTAATTTGAGGGTTTTTTTAAGAAAGAATACTAAGCCTTTAATGCTATCATCTTTTAAAAAACGAGTAGTTTTATATTTAATGATATTATCATCATTTTCGACTTTAGAAAAAGTCATAGTCTCAAAATTTTCCGGAAAATCAACTATAAATTGTTCTTCAGGCGTTAATTCTTTTGCATCAAAATACCGCTTAAGAGATTTTTGAAGAGAAAAATCGGCTAGCTCATTCCAACTACTGTAATCCGATTCAACATGAGTAGTTAAGCTAGAACCATTACCTAAGGATATTGCATCTTTATTAGCAGTACTACCGTGACAAGCCCACAAATGTACATTTAAAGGTTTATCGCTAATTTTTCTTAAATCAGCAAAGACATCCTGTGTTTTTGTGAGTGTTTGATCTTTGAGCCATATAGAATGTTGTTTTTTATTTTTTTGGTTTTGTATACCGTGAGCACAAATATCAATTCTAGTATTATCTAGCACAAAATTTTTTGCTTTTAGCTCTGTTTTTATATCAGCTATTGAAATATCTTTTACTCCATCTCCAATTATTAAACAGTCGTTTCTGTTATATAATTTCTTGATTTCGCTTGAAAGTTTTTCATCAATGCCAAGAATTAAAAGAGCTTTTAATGGTTTTTCGCTCATAGTATAAACCTATATAAATAACCGAGGATAGCAAATTACAAAAATAATTCGCTATTTGCGTTAGTATAAGATAAGCTTAACTAAATCCGTATGTCAATATTTTTGGTATATTTAATTATATGAAGAGCAAAAAAATTTTTCTTATCCTGAAAATTAGAGGCTGTACTTCTAATTTTCAGGGTAAATTATTTAAGATGTAATAATTTACATTATTTCGCAGCCGCCTTTTTTAGCACTTTTGCCGGCAAGTTTTGTTTGTTGAGCTTCATAATCATTATTCAGTTGATCAGAATTGTGATACACTGAATGATGTGTTGGTCCGGTACCATTAGGTGAGCTGACCATATTGTTCATAGGTTTAGATTTTATTTCGGTTGATAAAGTTGTTGTTTTAGCTTTAATGCTTTGTAATGCTGCTAATGTATCCATATCACTTTGTTTACTCATATTTTCTCCTATATTTTATTTATTAAATTTTATCTTATTCGTGCGTTAGTTAGTTTTTTTTGTTGAACTTGATTACTTTGCTCAACTTGGGGATTCTTTGGAGTAACTAGAGGGTTATTTAAAGAATCTTTTATTCTATCGGCTTCACGTTGAGTATTAATTTTACTACATATATTTTTACGTACATCTTGATCTTCAGTGCTTAAATTTTTATTATTGACTATTGAATCCTGTTGGTTATTGAGTAAAGAATGTTTCTGTTTAAATTCTTGATGTTTGTTAGGATCTAGAGTATTTTTTGATTTCTCTATAGCATCTCCAAGCTGATTTATTTTTTCTTGATTTTCTTGGTGAAATACCTTAACACTTTCTATTTCTTCTTGAACGTGTTTCTGAACTTTTTTAGCTTCTTTTACTACAGTGTTTTTAACTGCTAGATCTTCTTTCTTTACTTTTAAATTCTCTTCTAATTCCTTAATTTGTTCAGGTAATAAATTTTTATCTTTTAATTTCTCAGTTAAATCATTAATCTCTTTTTCTATAATCTCTTTTTCTTCATTAGCTTTTTTAACTATTATATTTACTTGTTCTTGTTCCTCTGTAAGTTCTGCAAATTTTTGTCTACGCTCGTCTATTTCTTCTTTAGTTAAAATATTTTTATTAATCGCCTGTTCATCGATTATCTCTTCTCCACTTTCATTTATTCTAACCATTGTTGCTATAGGAGGAGATAATTTTTTATACTCTTCTGATTTTCTCTTAAATCTATCACGGATAGCACCAAGTTCTTGAATTTGCCTTGCACCTTCCATTTTATATTTTATTATTGCTTCTTCCCGTTCTCTTTGTTTTTCTAGCTGTTCTAGCTCTTTTTGAGTAATTTCAGAATTAAGCTGGCTTTCTGCTAGTTCTTGTTTTTTTAATGCTATAGCCTCTACTTTTTCTGCTATACCATTAATAAAAGAACTATCGGCTTTAATATTTCGAGCTGCACTTGCTAATCTACTTAATTCTGCAGGATTATTAGTAGCGGTAATTTGAGCAAGAATAGCTTTGATATCATTAAGGGCTTGAGGGTCAATTGTTTTTTCTTCTTGTGTAGACTCTTTATTTGTAACTTTACTCACAATAACCTTTTATATATGTTTCCATAATCCACGAAATGTTAACAAAAGTTAATAATTAAGTCAAGAAAATTTTAATAAAAATTAATTTTGTATTTCTAGCCATTGATTTAATAACTCATCTAGTTTCTTTTTATCATTAATTAATTGGCTAGTAATGCGGTTATATTTTTGAGAATTATCTAAATATAGATTAACGTCTTCGAGTTCTTTTTCTAGGTTATTGATTGATATTTCTAGCTTTTCAATATCATTCGGTAATGTTTCGAGCAAACGCTGATATTTATAAGATAATTTTTTATTTGTGGGGTCTTTTTGAGAAATTAAGGGGAGAGGCTTTGAAGCTTTTTTGACTATAGGAGTCGTAGTAAAATATTGTTTATAATCTTCATAACCTCCTGTTAAATCATGAATTTTACCTTGAGCAAAGACTAAAGTTCTAGTAACTAACCTATCGAGGAAGTCACGATCATGGCTAACTACGATTAAAGTACCTGAATAATCTGCAAGTATATCTAGTAAAATTTCTAGACTATCCATATCGAGATCATTGGTCGGCTCATCTAAAATTAAAAGATTCCCTGGGTTAATTAGCATTTTTGCCAGTAATAATCTATTAGCTTCACCGCCTGATAGAATAGCAGTTTTTGCATTAAGTAGTTTAGGATCAAACATGAATTGTTTTAAATAACCGGCAACATGCATGGTTTTATTGTTCGGCAAAAATACTTGATCACCGCCTGTAGGACATAAAGTTTGTTGTAATGTATGGCTAAGGTTTAATTTTTCTCTATGTTGATCAAAATATGAAATATCTAAATTACCGCCATATATAATTTTACCCAAGTCAGGTGTAAGTTGTTTTGTCAGTAATTTAATAAAGGTAGATTTGCCTGAGCCGTTTGCACCGATTATGCCAATTTTTTCGCCTTTTTTTACACGAAAAGTAAAATTATCGATAATATTAGTATTGTTATAACTAAATGTAATACTATTTGCTTCGATAATAAATTTGCTTTTAGCTATATTCTCGGCAAGTTCCGCCCTAACTCTCTGTTTTGAATTAGCTAGTTTCTCAGTATGTTCACGTGCTATTGCTCTTAAGGATTTTAACTCTGCAAGTCTTTTTTGATTCCGCTTACGTCTAGCGGTAACGCCGGCATTTAACCACTCATTTTCTTGAGATAGTTTTTTATTTAATTTCCGTAACGCAGCTTCTTCTTGCTCTATTATAATTGTTTGCCATTCATCAAAAAATTTAAATCCTTTATCGGACTTATGCAAAATTCCTCGATCAAGCCACCAAATTTTATTAGTAACATTTGAGAGAAATGTCCTATCATGACTAACACAAATAATAGCACCGTTATAGGATTTAACAAATTCTTCTAACCATTCTATTGTTTCAATATCTAGATGGTTGGTTGGTTCATCAAGTAATAATATTTCCGGCTCTAATATTAAAGTTTTAGCAAGGCTTGCTCTTCTAAGTTGACCTCCTGAATAGGTGGATAAGTTATCCGCTCCGCTGATTTGTAATTTTTCTAGGATTATATCGATTTGATATTTATCTATTTCTTTTGTACTATCTGTCTGCTGTAAGACAAAATCATAAACAGTTAGATTAGTCTTTATTGAAATATCTTGTCTTAAATAGCCGGTTGTAATTGCGGGATCTTGAAATAGTTCACCGTTATCTAGCTCATAATCACCTGATATTACTTTCATTAAGCTTGATTTTCCGCAGCCGTTACGACCTATAAGACAAACCTTATCGCCTTTGTATAAATAAAGCTCTAAATCAGATAAAATTACTTTATCCGCAAAACTTAGATTACCGTCTTTAATGTAATAAATTGGGGTCATAATGGTGTCATACCGTGGCTTGACCACGGTATCCAGAAAACAATTTAGAATATATATTTTTTAGCATTTTTAAGCTGGATACCGTGGTCAAGCTGGCATTGCTGCATGGCTCGCAAAACCCACTCGATGTCATTCCCGCGTAGGCGGGAATCCAGAAAAAAAAATATAAATACAGCAAATTTTTGAAATTAAAAGTTCGCTTTACCCTGGATTCTCGCCCACGCGGGAATGACATAAACAGCCATGCAACAAAGCCGGTCAAGCCACGGTATGACAATGATTTAAACTAAACCTTTCTAATCACTAAACTAGCATTAGTGCCGCCGAATCCGAACGAGTTGGAAAGCACATAATCTATTTTAGTTTCTCTAGCTTTTAATTTTACTAAATCTATCTTAACCTCATCCATAGGATTGTCTAAGTTTAAGGTTGGCGGTGCAATCTGATCTCTAATTGCAAGAGCTGAAAAGATAAACTCAACGCTTCCTGCTGCACCAAGCAAATGTCCTATTGATGATTTAGTAGAAGACATCAAAATTTGGGGATTCGCTTCTAAAAATAATTTTTGAACAGCGTTTAATTCAATTGCATCGCCAAGATTAGTAGAAGTACCGTGTGCATTAATATAATTAATCATATCTGGAGTGACAGCTGCATCTAGCATTGCGTCTCTCATTGCTCTATAAGCCCCTCTACCTTCAGGATGTGGAGCAGTCATATGATAAGCATCACCTGTCGAGCCGTATCCTATAACTTCACCGTAAATTTTAGCCCCTCGATTTATGGCATGCTCATATTCTTCTAAGACTACAACACCTGCTCCTTCACCCATAACAAAGCCACTGCGGTCTTTATCCCAAGGTCTTGATGCTTTTTCAGGATTATCGTTATATTTAGTGCAAAGAGCTCTAGCTGCCACGAAACCGGCAACTCCGACAGGTGTAACGGGAGCTTCTGCGCCGCCTGCGACCATAACGTCTGCATAGCCGTGCTTTATCATACGCATAGCATCACCTATAGCATGTGCTCCTGTAGAGCAAGCGGTTACTGCTGCTTGGTTCGGACCGCTAAAACCGTATTTTATGGATACGAGACCGGATAAAAGATTAATTAATGAGGCTGGAATAAAAAAAGGACTAACTTTGCCGTTATTTTCTTGATAAAGTTTGATAGAGGTATCTTCGATCATTTTAAGTCCGCCGATTCCTGAACCTAATATCAAGCCGGTTCTATCACGAGATTTTTCATCTTCGGGTAACCAGCCGCTATCTTCAACTGCTTCGGTTGCGGCTGCTACTCCGTAATGGATAAATTTATCCATTTTACTTAGTCTATTAACGTCATCTGCCTGTGTAAAATTTTCAAGTTTAAATCCATCTTTCTCAGAGTCATCTATAAGTCCGGCAATTTTACACGCAAGTTTAGAAGTGTCAAATGCCGTAATAGTTTTTATTCCGCTTACCCCGGTTACAATATTTTTCCAAGATGAGCTAACATTAAGCCCAACAGGAGTAATAAGTCCAAGTCCGGTAATAACTACTCTTTTATTTACTCGTTGATTCGACATTTCTAATTATCTATTAGGGATTTAATTTATGCAGATTAAGATTGGCGTTCTTTGATATATTTTATAACATCGGATACAGTTTTAATTTTAGTGGCTTCATCATCAGGTATATCAATACCGTATTCAACTTCTATTGCCATCATTAACTCTACGGTATCAAGGCTATCGGCTTTCAAATCTTCTATAAATCGCGAATCCGTAGTTATTATCGATTTATCTTTATTTAGCTTTTCAGCAACCATTTCAATAACTTTCTGTTCGATCTTGCCCGTTGTACTCATAATTTGAACTCCATAAATCATTTAATTTTATATGCCGTATAATAGCGGTTATTCAGCTATTAGGCTTTATTTATAACTGTATGAATATTTATTTAAAATATTCACAGCATTTTATCTTTAAAAGAACTTCTAGCACAAAAAATTATTTTATGCTAGCACAAAATTTTACACCATTAACATCCCCCCGTTTACATGGATAGTTTGGCCTGTAATATAAGATGCTTGATCGCTTGCTAAAAATGCGACCGCGTTTGCCACGTCTTCCGGCATACCGTAAGTGCCTAGCGGAATTTTCTGCACTATCATTTCTCTTTGTTTTTCGTTCAGTTTATCAGTCATATCAGACTTAATAAATCCCGGAGCTACTGCATTAACCGTAATTCCTCTAGTTGCAACTTCATAAGAGAGCGATTTGGTCATACCGATTAAACCTGCTTTAGAAGCACAATAATTAGCCTGCCCAGGGTTACCTGAAACTCCTACTATTGAAGATATATTAATAATGCGTCCATACCTGTTTTGCATCATTTTTTTTATTGCTTCACGATTTAAAATAAAATTTGCTTTTAAATTAATATCAATAACTTTGTCAAAATCTTCATCTTTCATTCTAATTGCTAATGTATCGCTAGTAATACCGGCATTACACACTAAAATATCTAGCTTTGATGCTTTAGATATTAAATTGCTGCATTCTTCCTTATTTGCAAGGTTGCATATTTCTATTGTATAATTATCTTTTAAAATATTTCCAAGGGCTTTTAATTTTTCCTCATTACTACCGCTAATAATTACATGACTTCCGAGTTTGTGCAGTAGCCTAGCTATAGCTCCGCCTATGCCTCCTGAAGCTCCTGTAATTAAGGAAGTTTTACCTGTTAAATCAATCATTTTCTTCCTCCGCTTGATCAAGATTTATAGTAATTTTTGACGATCTTTCACGTATTATTTTCTCAATTTCGTTGGAAATTTGAGGATGTTCTTTTAAATATTGTTTGACGTTTTCACGCCCTTGACCGATACGTACATTATTATAAGAAAACCATGAACCTGATTTCTCGACGATATCAAGCTTAACGCCAAGGTCAATTATTTCACCTTCTTTTGAAATACCTGAGCCGTACATTATATCAAAATCTGCGGTTTTAAACGGAGGTGATACTTTATTCTTAACTACTTTTACTTTAGTTTGACTACCTATTACTTCCTCTTTATCTTTAATCGCGCCAATTCTTCTTATGTCTATCCTAACAGAAGCATAGAACTTTAAAGCATTTCCGCCTGTCGTAGTTTCGGGATTACCGAACATGACACCTATTTTCATCCTAATTTGGTTGATAAACACAGTAATACAATTAGTACGATTAATTGATGCGGTAAGTTTACGTAAAGCTTGGCTCATTAATCTTGCTTGAGAAGCCATTTGGGCATCACCCATCTCGCCTTCAATCTCTGATTTTGGTACTAAAGCCGCAACACTATCTATTATTACCATGTCAATACCGCCGGAGCGAATTAAAGTATCGGCAATTTCTAGGGCTTGTTCACCTGTATCAGGCTGTGAAATGATAAGTTCATCAATATTTACGCCGAGTTTCTTTGCATAAGCAGGGTCAAGGGCATGCTCAGCATCAATAAAAGCACATGTGCCTCCTTTTTTCTGGGCTTCAGCAATTAAATGCAATGTTAGAGTAGTTTTACCTGAGCTTTCAGGACCAAAAATTTCGATTATTCTACCTTTAGGAACGCCGCCGATCCCAAGGGCTATATCAAGCCCAAGTGAACCTGTTGATACGGCTTCTATATCAACATTCGGACGCTGCCCTAGTTTCATTACCGAACCTTTACCGTAGCTTTTTTCGATTTGTGCGAGTGCTGCGGCAATGGCTCTTTCTTTATCTGTATTTGACATAAATTTCCATATTATAAACTTATCAATTAAAATATAAGCTTAAGAAAGAAAAATCAAATTTTATTTATTTTATTATGCTTGTAAGGTTAAATCTTGACTTCCATACTAGGTGGTGCTTAGATGTTAAGTTTACTTGTGTTATAGTTAATTGATTTGGATTCGCCTACTATGTCACTCGTCGCTCTCCTATTAATTATAGGTCTTGATTCTTGTATGCAAATCCAACTGAATTGACATAGGACTGTTAACAGTCCTATTTTCCTGAAAAAGATAGATTTAGTAAAACCCTTATTAAATAACTTATCACATATGGTATCACAATTCTCACAAACTGAATATATCGCTAAAGATAATTCATCATCTCCGTCTTATAAATTTAGATGGCATATTTTAATTATTTTAAGCGTTTGCTTACTTTTAGTATCGATGGATGCTACAATCTTGCATGCTGTTATGCCTACTATAATCCTTGATTTAAAACCATCTAATTTACAACAATTATGGATAATCAATGCATACGCATTAGTATTATCAGGTCTTCTAATCACCGCAGGTGCACTAGGAGATAGATTTGGTCGTAAAAGATTACTACTTTGGGGGCTTTTAGTTTTTTCCATCGCTTCAATGTTAGTTTATGTATTTGATGACTCATGGGGATTAGTATTATGTCGTGCTTTACTTGGGTTAGGAGGATCAATGATTATGCCTTCCACTTTATCCATATTGTGTAATATTTTTACTAATACACATGAACGTATGATCGCAATATCCGTGTGGGGAATAATGGCAACCGTAGGAGCAGCTATAGGACCCGTACTAGGAGGAGTATTGGTTGAGCTTTTAAGTTGGCAATTTGCATTTTTTATAAACACACCTATTGCATTAGTAATTATTGCTTTTGGCATAGTTTGGATTCCTGAATCATCTAATCCTAGTAATGAGCCATGGGATTGGATAGGAGTATTTCAATCATTTTTTGGTATGGCAGCTTTAGTTCAAGGCATTAAGATGTTGGCTAAATACGGTATTATGAATCTAGCATCCGGCGGAATGCTCTTAATTGGTATTGTATTACTAATAATATTTACCTTACGTCAACTTAAAAATGATGATCCATTAGTGGATATGCGTTTATTCTTAATTAGCAATTTTAGTATAGGAGTAATAGTTTATTTGCTGATTACTTGTGTCTTAGGATCCATAATGTATCTCATGTCCTTATGGTTACAGTTTATCAAAGGGTTAAGTCCTTTGCATGCAGGTCTTTATATGTTGCCTGCAGCAGTTTTTGCTTTAATTGCTTCTTTAGTTATGCCGTATTTACTCACACGATTTACCGCACGTGTAATAATATTTAGTGGGCTTATCTTTACTACTATATCATTGATTTTACCTAGTATATTAGACTATAGAGATTTACTATCGAATACTATATATCTTGGACTGCTTGGTATAGGAAGTAGTCTATGCCTCTCTACCACCGTAACAGTTATGATGAATGCAGTGCCGGCAGAGAGATCCGGAGGTGCAGCAGCACTACAAGAAACAGCATATGAATTAGGTAATGTATTAGGTATAGCTGTTATTGTGAGTATTACGTCTTTTATATATAGTAACAATATAGTAATCCCTCACGGTGTTTCTGTATCAATGGCAGAAATAGCTCGTGACTCAATTGGCAAAGGAATAATTATTGCTCAACAACTACCACCTTCATCTGCTCACGAATTAATTCAGGAGGTTAATATTGCTTTTATAAATGCCTTCAATATAGTAGGTATTATTCTAGGAATAATCATGCTAATATTGGCGGGTGTGGTTATGTATGTTCTCCCTCCTTTTAAAGCATCAACTCCTCTACATTAATGGTTTTATTACATGATGAAACAGGTATAGAAACCTTACAGTTTTGTACTATTTATCATAATGGTTACTGTAAATTATCTTAGTGCTTATTTTTATAGTAGGTAGTTAATAAAATGGGATGATGATATTTTTAAGTCTATAAATCATTACTAAATATTCTTTCTAGTTCAGTTAAACGTTGTTCTATTCTTTCTATATCGTTTTCTATTAGAGGTTTTGCTAGTAAAAGTACGCTCTCAGCTTGTAGATCTTCTATTTCTTTTTCAATAAAGTCTAATGTGATTTCAGATAAGGTTTTTTTATGTTGATTTGACATGTAATTACTCCCAATTGATTAAACTTAAATTGCTCAAGTTTCAACCACCGAAGTTTAACTTTGGTGGTCGGGGCGTTCAAAGAAACCGTAAACGACAGTTTATAATAGCTTTTAGATATAAAATTAAATTTTATATCTTGGACATATGCTATTATCACCCCAACCGTAATAAAGTTGAGGATGGTATCATTCAATGGTAGATACCAACCACGTTTACAAAAGGCTTTGAAACCCCGAAATAGCGCTTTGCTATTTCAGTTAAAGTTTATATCTAACTTCCTTTAAAAGTCAATTGATAACTTATTTTATTTAAACTAATGGTTTAATTATAATAAAAGATTTTTTATTTCTAATACAAGTTATTAAATTTATTTAAAATATTTTGTGGTTTTCAGTAGTCGATGTAGTAGGGTCATTGACTGATAGTCCTAATGCTGGTGCTTATTGACGTAAGCTTAAACAAAGATTAAATGAATAAAAAAGTAAGGTCATGACAAATTGTCACGGACTGAAATTAACTGCCACAGATGGAAAAAATATATAACAGACTGTGCAAATTTTGAAATACTTTAAGTTTTTTAACCGCCAATGAGCATAATTTTTGGTGGTCGGGGAGGTAGAAAAACTGTCCAAAGTCAGCTATAATGGGTTTTAAGCTTAAAGCAGAGCTCTAAGCTCTGGACATACCTAAAATATCCCCGACCTTAATAGAGTCGAGGATTACATCATTTTGCGGTTGATGCATACCGCTTTGGACTTAGGGGTTTCTACACCCCGGAATAACATTACTGCTATTCTTGCAAGAATTCTAACTTACTAGTTTAAAAAGTCAACTAGGCTTTACTATATTTTTAAGCATAAACTAAAATTCATTGCAATCTCATTATGACTTAGAGCTTGCAGAACGTAACGAGTGGCCATATATTAAAGATCGTATTCGTAATGAAATAGCTAGATAGCTAGAAGAGCAAGTTAATTATTTTTTAGCTTCCTCCGAAGCAGTATTATTAAATAGCTGCACTAGATGTATGTAAATATCCAGTGTTTCAATTTCATCTTTAGTAAATTTATAAGGGGATTTTATATAAATAAGGTTTTTAGCATCTTGCTTCTTTATTTGATCCGGTGGTAAATATACATATAATCTATGCTCTTCTTTATCCTGAGAATCCTTATTACTATGTAGTACCTCATACAATGCTGTTAAATCCTTTTTTGCTTCATCTAAAAATGATATAGCAACTTCTTCTAGCTTGTCTTTAAATAAACTACTGAGTTCCTGATCATTTGCTAGTTCTTCCTGCGAAATTATTCTTATATCATCTAATTTAAAATAAGATTTGATATTTTCTAAAAAAGAATCAGCATAATTCTCAGCTCTAGGACTTTTAAGATTTTTATTCAAATGATTATGAAGAAATTTTTTATCCAGATAAAATTGAATAATACTTAAATTTTCTTCTTTTAAGGTTTTTTTATATCTTGTCATTTTAGAAATAAAGATAACAATAAGAAAGATAAAAATACTTATTAACAGAGGATACAAGATATTTAACCGGTCAAACATCATTAATTTCATAGAATTTAGTTGATACTACATAATAGTAGTAACATTTATTTAAATTTCAACTTAAATATTTTTTATTTCAATTTTAATAAGATTTTTGTTGAAACCACTACTCTTAAAATAGATATAAAGTATAATAATTTATGTATTATGAATAATAAGCTTGCCCTAATAAATCAGATTTAAGAATTTCACAATTATCTTCATACGAACCTAAATAAGCTTGTAATTCATAAACATTTTTTTCTATTTTTTCATAATTATATTTATCTGAGTTTTGAAATTTTTCAACTAATTTACTTTTATTAACAACTTTTTTATAAGCATCAATCTTAGAATATCCATCTTTTTCCTCTTCTACTAAAAAATAATTGTAATATTCTAAACGATTTTCCGGAAGATTTAATATAAATTCTGCAAATTTTTCTAATTGAAGATTAGTAATTACTCTAAGGCTAGGTACTATTTGTTCTTTATATTCTAAAATTACATGTGTAGCTTTTTCAAATTCTTTTGGTAACTCATTTATTTTAAAAAGTTCATCTTTAATTTTTACAAAATGTTGATCGTTTAATTTATAAATTTTATTATCTTTAAATTCACATTTTGTTTGCAAATCAAATTTTTGTCCTTTTTCTAATTTCTCTAATCCTAATTTATTTGTTTTAACAACATTATTAGATAAAATAACTACCTTATAATTAGTTGATATTTCTTCCTTAATTTTCTGCTCTAATAATAACTTTTGATGTTTAATACGTGATAGCATAGAAAAATTTACTGATTTAAAATCAGTAATAAATGTTTCCGTATTATCAGATATTGTACTATTCTCAGGTTCTATTAATCTAATTATTTCCATATTGACTTGTATTTTATCTAATGCTTGTTTGACATTATCGAAAAATTTTTCTTCCTTTTTCTTTTTATCCTGCACCTCAGATAGTTCACCATTTAGCTCCTCTTTACTAAATAATTCCTTAAATGCAGCAAGCCATGGACCAAAAGCTGTACTTTCTAACTTTTCAAAATATTCTTTTAACTTCATAACTAATTTCCTTGTTTATATTTTCTTAGTTTAACTTTATATTACTAGTTGAAGGTAATCAAGTTATAAAGCTAAGAAAAATTAATACTTTTGTAAAAATCTTATGTAGCGTAACAATTGAAAAACAGTTTTGAAATGTTTAAAATAATTTGACTATTTTAGAAAATTTTAATAAAATCTATTAATAAACTCAATCGATAATACAAAATATGAAAACAGCTTTTATCTTCCCCGGTCAAGGGTCGCAATTGATCGGTATGGGAAAAGATTTTTACGATAATTTTAAACCCGCAAAAGAAACCTTTCAAATCATTGATGAAGTATTAAACCGAAAACTCACCGATATAATTTTTAATGGACCCTCTGAAAAACTTACCTTAACAACTAATGCACAACCGGCATTAATGGCAGTATCTATGGCAATAATAAATATTATCAAAGCTGAAACCGGTAAAAATTTGGATAGTCTTTGCGATTATGTTGCCGGTCACTCTTTAGGTGAATATAGTGCTTTATGTAGCACCGGAAGTATTAGCCTTACAGATACTGCAAAACTACTTCATGTACGTAGTACATCTATGCAAGAAGCATGCCCTGAAGGCGAGGGAGCTATGGCTGCTTGTATTAATATTCCGCTTCAAAAGCTTGAAGAACTATTAGAAGATATCAACAAAATAAATTTATGCCAAATAGCCAACGATAATATTGAAGGGCAAATAGTTATTAGCGGCAAGACCACAGCTATAGATTATGCTATTAGTATAATTAAAGATTTAGGTTATAAAGCGATAAAGCTGAAAGTCAGTGCTCCATTTCACTGTAGTTTAATGAAGCCGGCAGAAGATAAAATGCAAATAGCACTTGATAAAACAATAATTAACCAACCTCTAATACCAGTAATTCAGAATTATACCGCAAAATCTGTTATCGATCCTCTAGAAATCAAACAAAATTTAATTCTTCAGATATGCGGACGAGTTAGATGGCGTGAAACTTTAGAGCTATTTAACACCTTAGAAGTCACTAATATAATTGAAATAGGTGCTGGAAATGTGTTAACAAATATGCTCCGAAAAATTAATTATCCATACAAATTAAGTAATATAAGTAATTTAGAAGAACTACAGAATTTTTTAGATAACGTTAACAAATAACGCCTCTAATAACTTCTGATTTATAAAACTTTTAAATTAACTCAACAATATTATTATATGAAAATTAGTTTTAGTTTTTTTAAGCAATTGCTAGAATTGTTAACTAGCGATTGGCGGAGCTATTGAAATGAGGGAATAACAGAGCTAAAAAATTTAGCTTTAACAGATACTAATGATACATTTTTAAAAGAAGAATGTTACAACAAAATTGCTCTTATTAAGGGAGACGTTAAAAAAGGTGAATATCCGTGGTATGTTATTCCTTTTGATAAAATAAAGCATGCAAGTTTATTACTTACCAATATTCATATATTAGAGCTTGATTACCTAAATCAAAATACGGTAAAAGCAGTAAAAAATATGCTGCAAAATAATTTCAAAGATATATATAATCCGGCAATTTATATTATTGCTAACTATGAAGAACCTATAATTAAAAACTATACGATAATAGATAAAATAGCCAAAGGGAAAGTTATTACCCTTGAAGATTTAAATATTAAATATACAGATCACACGGATGAAGAGTTAAAATATATAGGTGATATAGTAAATGATATTAGAAAACTAGACAGCGAGTTAGTAGCAGATATATCAAATATCATCAAATTTATTTATCAATTTTATTTTGTAGATTCTGCTATTACTCAGTATACGATCATTTTTATGGCTGCATATTTTGAAGAACTACAAAATTTTCATCAAAATTTAGATCACCTCAATTTTATAGTGCCATTGGAGCATTATAATTTAGATTACCGGCCTAAAAATTATAATAATTTTGTCGATATTGAAGCAATAACTTGGAATAGATTTTTAGTAAAATATCAGAAATTATTTAATAATCTTAGCGAAGAACATTCAGAAATATTATCTAGTATCTGTAGTGATAATGATGGTTTTGTAAAATCTTTGGTTTCAGATTCTTGTCATCTTAGCTTAAACAAACGAAACGAAATTATAGTGTACCTAATAGATAAATATAAAGAGGATACTAAATCTATTTATCCCACAGCCGTAAAACTTTTTAATATTTGTGACGATAAAGACGGTTTTGTAAAATTATTACTTTCAGATTCGTATCATCTTAGCTTAGAAAAGCGGATCGAAATTGTAGAATACCTAATAGGTAAATATAAAAATGATACCAAATCTATTTGTTACATAACCGAACAACTTTTTAATATTTGTAACGATAATACGGGTATTAAAACTATAGAAACAAAGGTTAAACATTTTAACAAATATATTAAACATTCCCGTAGCTGGGATGGTTTACCTAGCTATTGGCATATTAACTTTAAAGGGCTGCCCGGTTGCGATACGGAAGCTTTGATTATTGGCGATTCTGTAAATCTGGAAAATGATTTTGATAATATTTAGTTAGAAAAATTATAAAATAATTCTAGAAATTTTGCTTATTAGCTGATATAAAGTAAAGCCATAACCGGAGAGATGGCCGAGTGGCCGAAGGCGGCGGTTTGCTAAACCGTTATACGGGTCATACCGTATCGAGGGTTCGAATCCCTCTCTCTCCGCCAACACATGTTCTATTTAAAATTCAAGTTATTTTACAAAAAACGTTAAAAAGAAATATTATAACAGGATTAGTATAAGGTATTTATAGTGATATGATACCTGTAATATTACTAAGGTTATTATGATAAATAAAGAAGATTTTGACTGTGCATTTAAAATACTGGAATTACAAACAAACGTATTAAGCCTAAAGTTGCAACAAATAAAACTAGGAAATTATCAGTATAATAAAGAATTAAAGGTTTTAGATTCTAAGCTTTGGATGCTTATGAAAAGCATAACAAAATATGACTTTATTTCTTGTATTAATTCAAGCGATTCACTTTTAGTTGGAGAAGGAAATTTAAGCTTCACTATTAGCTTAATGAAAAAATTACAACAGCTTCCTAGATGTATTACTTCTACATATGAAGATTATGATGATTTATCAGACGCAGCTAAATTGAATGTATCTTCGCTTAGAAAATTTGGAGTAAATGTATTGCATAATATAGATGCAACTAAATTACATAAAACTTTTAATCAGAATTCTTTTAATACAATCATTTTTCAATTCCCTCATTCTGGAAGTAGAGACCAAATAGAAAGCTTAAATCCAAATTATGTTCTTGTTCGTAATTTTATAACCTCTGCATCTTATATACTAAAGAACTTGGGAGTGATTTTAATTACTATAGTAGACAATGATTTTTATAATAGCGTATTCAGATTTGAGGAATTGTCGCAGGAGCTACGGATATCAAAGCCGATCAAATATAAATTTGATCCAAAAGATTACCCAGAATATATCCATACTATGACTCATCAAGATGAAAGTGCGATTGAGACTTACTCTAAATTTGCTACTTGGGAGTTTAAATTATGAATCAGCTTAGCATTTTTGATGAACAAGTAATTGTTCCAGGACTGGAATATATTACGGAATATATAACCATGGAACAAGAGCATGAATTAATAAAAGTAATAGATAGCTGTTCGTGGATTACTGAATTGAAACGGAGAGTTCAGCATTATGGTTATAAATATGATTATAAAAGCCGTATTATAGATCCATCATATTATTTAGGTCTCTTACCTAAGTGGTTACAGGTTATAGCTGATATGCTTTATAAACAAAATATTTTTAATGAAATCCCAGACCAAGTAATTATAAATGAATATATGCCAGGGCAAGGTATAGCATCACACGTAGATTGTATACCTTGTTTTTCA
>NZ_CBCDJS010000003.1:0-34827 GCF_965035265.1 Rickettsia sp. | reverse complement strand
CAAAAACTTCTGATGCTTCCTTTTGGCTCCTTCCTTTCTTTAGGTAATTTATTACTTTCTTCCTTAAATCTTCACTATATGGACTTGTTGACATTTTTCCTTGTATATTATCTTATTATTGCACCTAATACTATATGATTTACTATAGTGTTTAAATATTCGACTTTATCTAATAGTTTTTTAGAGTAAACACAAACTTCAAACTTTTCTTGCCAAGAGCTTAAATCTTCCATAAAAGTTATTTCTTCATTTATTGTTAATAGTTAGTTGATTACAATTATAGTGAAAATTAAAAAATTGCAATAACAAATAGCTTTTTAACTTTAAATATATTAATAACTTTTGGTTATTTTGTATTTTAGCAACTATCATTTTACTTTATTAGCTGTTTCAGCTTCTACTTTCTGCGATAATTTATACTTTACTGTTTTTTCTTCTGCATAGTTGAAAAGCTAGTAAGAATAACAGCAATAAGTAATAATATTTTATTTTGAAATCGAGGGAAAGAAACCTCTTCAAACTCTGATTTCTACAATTTTTTAATCAAGTAATTTACTATTAGCGATAGATAAGGCTAATTAGCTCAAAAAAACTATATATAATTTTAGGTATAGATATTATTACGAAGATGTTGTTGTATAGGTGTCATACCGTGGCTTGTGACCACAATATGGCATTGTTACCCGGTATCGAATCATTATTGTGAGCATTTGCTCGGAGCATGGCAATCTAGGCAGTGTGAGGAAAAATTAATTTAGTATTTTTTTACTGGATTGCTTCGTTAATTACTTCCTAATTTTCTCGCAGTGATAAACTAATCTATACTTAGTTAGGAATGCCATTTTACAAAGATACTGTTTTCCTTGATAGGTTTAACTATTGTAACATTTAAGACTGGAAAGCTTGAGTTTAAGCTTCATTCATTGTTTGATGTTTTTGTTGAAATACTAAAAACTTGCGATTGGTGGGCGATGACGGACTCGAACCGCCGACACTCTCGGTGTAAACGAGATACTCTACCAGCTGAGCTAATCGCCCATATTTTTTATTAATTAGTAAAATAACATTATTTATAATTAATAAGAAGTACCTATAAATAATTTAGCAAAATTGTATTAGTTTTTGCTTTTAAATTACCTATAAAGTGTTATTTACTTTCATTTATACTTTTTATTTGTCTTGATAATCTACTGATTTTTCTTGAGGCGGTATTTAATTTAATTATATTTTTCTTCACACCTTGCATTATCTTAGATTGAGCAACAGATAAAGCTAAGTTAGCGTTTTCTTTATTACCAAGACTGATTTCATGTACAACTTTCTTTATAAAAGTTTTTATTGCACTAGATCTTTTTTTATTGATTAGAGTTCTTTTTACTGTTTGTCTAGCAGCTTTTTTTGCTGAAGAATGATTAGCCATTACCGAGTCCTTTATATTTAATTTTTAATATCTTCATTAATATATTGCTGTATATTCCCTTTAGCATTAACATCTCTATCTACAAATTCAATATATGCTATCGGTGCTAAATCACCATAACGGAATCCAGTCTTTATTATTCTAGTATAACCGCCAGGTCTATCTTTATATCTAGTACCTAAAATATTTATAAGCTTTTCTACTGCTTTTTTATCTTTTATTTTTGATAAAACGCTTCTTCTTACCGTTAAATTAGCTTTTTTAGCTTTAGTAACTAAAATTTCAATGTAAGGTCTTAATTCCTTAGCTTTTGGTAGAGTAGTTTTAATTTGTTCATGAGTCACAAGTGCTACAGCCATATTAGCGAGCATTGCTTGCCTATGACTACTTGTTACATTTAACTTTCTGCCTTTAATTTTATGTCGCATTTTTATTAGTCCTTAATTATAAGAATCTTCATAACGTTTAGATAATTCCTGAATATTTTCTGGTGGCCAATCTGGTACATCCATACCAAATCTTAAATTAAATTTTGCCAATATTTCTTTAATCTCATTTAAAGATTTTCTACCGAAATTTGGGGTTCTCAGCATATCGGATTCTGTTCTTTTTACTAGATCCCCTATATATATTATATTATCATTTTTCAAACAATTTGCTGATCTAACCGATAATTCCAATTCATCAACTCTCTTAAGTAAATAAGGTGAAAACGGTAAAGCATCAGTTTTAACCTGCTTATCCTCTTCCTGTTCTTCAAAAGAAATAAACAATTGTAATTGCTCTTGTAAGATACGTGCAGCTAAACCTACAGCCATCTCAGGTAATAAATCACCATTAGTTTCTACAAACATAATTAATTTATCATAGTCGGTAACCTGGCCTACTCTAGTATTTTCTACCTTATAAGTAACACTCTTTACCGGATTAAATAAAGCATCTATAGCTATTTCACCAATAGGTAAGTTATCCTCATAACTATTTGTACTAAGTGTGTATCCTTTACCAACCTTACAAGTTAATTCTATTTCAAGCTGCTTGTTCTTAGCTAGATTACAAATTATATGATCCGGATTTAGTATTTCTACATCATGCCCTGTTTCAATCATACCGGCTGTTATAACACAAGGTCCTGTTGCTTTTAACTTGATGATGCGTTTTTCCGCAACATGCATTTTTACTTCAATACCTTTAATGTTTAAAATCACTTCCGATACATCTTCTTTTACACCTGGTATAGAAGAAAATTCATGTTCTATACCAGGGATTTTTATAGAAGTGATAGCTGCTCCTTGTAAAGAAGAAAGTAATACTCTTCTCATAGCATTACCGAGTGTTAAACCCAAACCTCTTTCTAAAGGTTCAACTACAATTTTAGCTTTATTATTGGTTTCCGGAAAATTTTCATAAGCGGCTTTATTCGGCTTTATTAAAGTATTCCAATTTTTACTTAACGATAACATTTAATACCTATGATTCTCTTATACTCTTCTTCTTTTTGGCGGTCTTACTCCATTATGAGCAATTGATGATACATCTAAAATTGATGTAACCACAAAATTTTGTCCAAATAAAGCTCTCATTGCCGATTCACGCTGAGCTCCAGGTCCTCCAATTCTAATAGAAATAGTTTTTAGACCATATTCTTTTGCTTTTTCTGATGCCCTATCAATTGTTACTTGAGCTGCATAAGGTGTTGCTTTTCTTGCCCCTTTAAACCCATTACCTCCTGCAGATGCAGAAGAGATAGCATTACCTTGAATATCAGTAAATGTTACTATAGTATTATTAAATGATGCTCGGATATGCACAACACCCAGAGTGATAGTTTTTTTCTTTTTCTTAACTTTAACCGTCTGATTCATTATTTATACTCTATACTTAAACTATTATTTTACAGCTTTTTTCTTTCCGGCTATCGCAATAGCTTTACCTTTTCTAGTTCGAGCGTTAGAATGGGTATTCTGTCCTCTCACCGGCAATTTACGTATATGTCTAAGCCCTTGATAACATCTTATATCTTTTTTCTTTTTAATATTAAGTGTAACTTCTCGTCTTAAATCACCCTCAACTTTATATTCACTTTCAATAATATTACGTAAGCTTATTAGCTCTTGATCCGTAAGTTCTTTAACTTTTTTATCTTTCGATATTTTTACTTTATTACAGATCTCTGCTGCCATAGTAGGCCCAAGACCGTAAATGTAAGTTAAACTCACAACTAAACGTTTATTATCGGGAATATTAACACTTGCAATTCTTGCCACAAATAGTCTCCAAATTTTACTAGTAACTAGAAAATAATATAAAAATCTTTAATAAAGTCAATTTATTTTTAATATTTTCTGTATATCAATTTCTATTTCTTGTTCATTTTTACTTCCATTAACTATATAAAAATTACCACTATTTTTATAATAATCTATTAACGGATATGTTTCTGTTTTATATACTTCAATTCTTTTTTTTATTACTTCTTCAGTATCGTCTTTTCTATAATCAAATGTACTTGAACCGCAAACATCACATACATTATCAGTTTTAGGCTGCAAGAAGTAACTATTATATATTTTACCACAATTTTTACAACTATATCTCCCTAAAACTCTTTTAATTAACAACTCATCCGAAACATCAAAATATATTATTTTAATTTCTTCTGTAATAAATGATTCAAAGAATTTCGCTTGCTCTAAATTACGTGGATATCCATCTAATATATAACCATTTTTATATTCAGAGGATAATAAAAAATTTTTGATTACATAATTAACTATTTCATTAGGGATAAGCTCTCCTTGCTTAACATAGTTATTAATTAACTCTGCTTCACTAGTTGATGTTTTAATAATTGTTCTAAATATATCACCGATTGCTATATGTGGTAAATTAATTTTTTTAGCTATCTTTTTCCCTTGTGTTCCCTTTCCGGCTCCTGGAGGACCTAAAAAAATTACTATCACTACTTAAGCTCATTTTAATTTTTTAATTTTACTTTCTTCATTAAACCTTCATACTTACTACTAAATAAGTAAGTTTGAATCTGAGTCATAGTATCAAGTACCACGTTCACTACAATTAAAAAACTTGTACCTCCTAAAGAAAGAGAGATTACATACTTATTCATTAATAGCTCTGGAATTACACATATTACACTTAAATATATCCCGCCTATAACCGTAAGCCTTGTAAGTATATAATCAAAATAATCAGACGTATTTTTCCCCGGTCTTTTACCAGGAATATAAGCACCGTATTTTCTTAAATTATTAGCAGTTTCTTCAGAATTAAATACTATTGCAGTATAAAAAAAACTAAAAAACATAATTAATGCTACATACAATAAAATATATACGGGTTTTCCATGCCCTAAATAATAAGTAAGCATGCCCATAGCTTCTGAATTACTATTAGAAAAATTAGCAAGCGTAGCAGGAAACAGTAAAATTGAACTAGCAAATATTGGAGGTATTACACCTGAAGTATTTAATTTAAGAGGCATATGCGTCGCCTCTCCCCCATAAATTTTATTTCCTACTTGTCTTTTAGGATACTGCACCAATAATTTCCTTTGGGCTTTTTCAAAGAATATAATTATAGCTATTAATACAACTACTCCAATACAAACAGCTATCGCTATTAAAGGCGACAATACTCCTTTTCTTGATAATTCAAACATACTAATAATAGCACTAGGTACTCCAGAAATTATACCTATAAATATAATTAAAGATGTACCGTTACCTATTCCGCGTTGTGTAATTTGTTCTCCTAACCACATTAATAGCATAGTGCCTACAACCAAAGTAATTACGGTTGTAACTCTAAAGAAGAAACCCGCTAAAATTACTACAGGACCGGTATTTGTTACAATTGACTCTAAACTTATAGCAACGCCGTAAGCCTGAAAAGAAGCAAGCAAAACTGTTAAATATCTCGATAACTGATTTACTTTTCTTTTACCGACTTCCCCTTCTTTTTTTAAATTTTCCAAAGGTTTATATGCAACTGACATTAATTGGATAATAATTGAAGCGGTAATATACGGCATAATTGCTAAAGCAAAAATAGACATTCTACCTAGCGATCCTCCGGATAGCATATTAAACATTCCAAGTATTCCGGATTGATTCTTTTCAGCCACACTACTTAAAGCAATTGAATCTATACCAGGTATAGGTATAAAAGATCCAAATCTACATACTATAAGAATGAGAATAGTGAAAACGATGCGACTGACTAAATCATTACTGGATTTTTTAGAAAAATTTTGCCCCATATATTATAATAATTTTCCGCCTGCTTTCTCGATTAAATCCTTAGCTTTAGAAGAATACGCATCTAATTTTAATGATAGAGGAGAAGCAAAATCATCACTACAAATAGATAATAATTTCACTAACTTCTTATTATTTTTATTATTAATTACTCCAGCTTCTATCAATTTTTCCTTAGTAATGGTATCAGCAGCATTTAAATACCCATTGGCTAATGCTTCTTCAATATTATAAATATTTATTATATTGTATTTTTTAGTTGAGATACAATTAAATCCTCTTTTAGGTAGTCTTTTTATCATAGGCGTTTGACCGCCTTCAAAACCTTTTATTGCAACACCGGATCTAGATTTTTGACCTTTAACTCCTCTACCGCCGGTTTTCCCTTTACCGCTACCAATACCACGTGCTATTCTTTTCTTATTTTTTTTAGCACCTATATTATTATATAATTCATTTAATTTCATTTAAAAACTCTAACTACATATTTTCTATTTTTAACAAATGCTTTACTTTTTCAACCATTCCTTTGATTGAATTAGTATTTTCAAGAGTAACAGTCTTATTAATTTTGTTTAAACCAAGACCAACTAACGTCGATCTTTGATCATACTTACGACCTATAGCACTTTTAACTTGAGTAATTTTTATATTACTGATCTTATTATTCATAACTTCACCTTACTCCGTAATATTATTCATTAACTTGAATATCAGAAGATTTTACAGATATTTCATTTACTTTTTTATCTCTTCTCATAGCAATAGATTTTGGTGATGCAAGTTTATTTAATGCATCAAATGTTGCAGAAATCATTGCATAAACATTAGTTGAGCCTATTGATTTAGCAACAATATCATGAACACCTAAAGAATCAAAAATTGCTCTCATAGAACCACCTGCTATAACGCCTGTACCTGCTTTAGCCCTTCTTAAAATCACTTTAGCGGCACCACTTTTACCTACAACATCATGATGAATAGTTCGATTTTGATATAATGGAACTTTCATCATTCTTTTTTTAGCAGCTTGCTTTGCTTTTCCTCGGGCTTCGTTTACTTCTTTAGCTTTCCCGTGCCCTGCTCCAACTCTACCTGCTTTGTCACCGACAACCACATAAGCAGAAAAAGCAAACCTTCTACCGCCTTTTACTACTTTCGTAACTCTATTTACGTCGACTAAAACTTCGCTTAAAGTCTCTTCGTTTTTTTTAACTTTAGACATTACTACAACCTATATAACCTAAAATTTTATTTTCTTTCTAGCTGCATCAGCGAGAGCTTTTACAACACCGTGATATTTATAACCGCCTCTATCAAATACTACTTCTTTTATCCCTGCAGAATCAGCTTTTTTTGCTATTTCTTCACCTACTTTGATAGCATTTTCAATATTACAATGAGATTTTTTTAATTTTTTTATTTTCTCATCTAAAGTTGAAGCGGAAGCAATCGTTATAGACTTAGAATCATCAATAATTTGTGCATATATATGTCTACCTGACTTAAATATTGATAATCTAACTCTATCAGATGTTTTAGATATTTTATGTCTTATTCTACTTCTTCTTTTTTCAAATTTTAGCTTAGCACTACGCATATTTAACTCTTAAATTTAATTTTTCTTCCCTTCTTTACGCGGTATAAATTGATTTTCAAATTTAATTCCTTTTCCTTTATAAGGCTCAGGCGGTCTCTGTTTTATAATAATTGAAGCAAATTGTCCTAGCTTTTCTTTATCTGTTCCCTCAAGAATAATAATATTCTGCTTAGGCACATCTATTTTAATATCTGAAGGTATTTCAATTTTTGTGTTATGACTTTTAGCAAGCATTAAATTTAAATATTTACCTTTTACCATTGCCCTATAACCGACTCCGTTAATTTCAAGTTTAAGTTTAAACCCTTCTTTAACGCCGGTAACCATATTAGATATTATGCTTCTTGCAGTACCCCACATAGCACGTGCATTTTTATTTGCGACTAAAGGTTTTACTAAAAGCTTATTTTCTGCCAATGAAATTGCTATATTACCTTTAAAAGTTTTTGATAGCTCACCTTTAGGTCCAGATATTTTTACTTCTAAATCATTTAAACCAACTTTTACACCTTCAGGTATAGTAATCGGCAATTTTCCAACACGTGACATTATTTTTACCTTAAAATACTTTACAAATTACTTCGCCGCCGACATTTTTAATATGAGCCTCTCTATCAGACATAACACCGTAAGGAGTAGAAAGAATATATATACCCATATTATTATAATATCCTTTCAAATCTTTAATAGCAGAGTATACTCTCTTTCCAGGCTTTGATACTTTATGAATTTCGCATATAGAAGCATCACCATTAGCAGAGTATTTTAAAGCTACCTCAGTATAACTAATATTATTTTTTTGAGTAGTTACATAATTTTTTATGTAACCTTCTTTTTGCAAAACATCTAAAATTGAAGTTTTAATTTTAGAACTAGGAAAAGAAACATTTATCAATTTACTTTTATAAGCATTTCTAATTCTAGTTAACATATCTGCTACATTATCCGTCATTGACATATATTTACCTATCGACTTTTACCAACTTGACTTAACTACACCGGGAACTAAGCCTCTGCCTACTAATTCCCTAAGCTTATTCCTAGATATACCAAATTTTCTTGTAACACCTCTTGGTCTACCTGTAAGCTCGCATCTATTTCTTATTCTAGTAGATGATGAATTTCTAGGTAATTGCGCAAGCGACATTACTAAAGAAAAACGCTCTTCTAATGAAATATTTTTATCGTAAATTTTACTTTTTAGTGCTAAACGTTTATTATGCAAGCTTTGTGATTTTTTTTTCCTACTTTCGTTCTTTTTTATCGAACTTACTTTTGCCATTATATATATCCTAAAAATTAATTATAAAAAGGTAAATTAAACCCCGATAACAAAAACTTACTTTCTTTATCCGTTTTAGCAGATGTAACGATTGTAATATCCATACCCCTTATTGTATCGATTTTATCGTAATTAATTTCAGGAAAGACTATCTGCTCTTTTAATCCAAAAGTAAAATTTCCTTTACCATCAAAACTTTTATAAGAAAAACCGCGAAATTCCTTAACACGAGGTAACGCAACAATTACTAGCCTTTCTAAAAAATCATACATTCTATCTTTACGTAATGTAACCTTACAGCCTATTTTCATATTTTCGCGTAACTTAAAGGTTGCAATAGATTTTCTTGCTAACGTTACAACCGGCTTCTGACCGGAAATCAATGTAATATCAGTTACTGCATTATTAATTACTTTGGAATCGGCTATTGCTTCCCCTACTCCCATATTTATAACAATTTTCTTAATTTGCGGTATTTCGTGTTTATTTTTATAAGAAAATTCTTTTTGTAAGTTTTCAATAATTTTTTGTTGATATAATTCTTTAAATCTTAACATTATTTACCTTCCTTACCAATAATTTCCCCTGATTTCTTTGCTATTCTAACCTTAGAACCGTCCTCTAAGAATTTAAAAGCTACTTTGGTAGGGCTACCGGTTTTTGGATCGATGTGCGCAATATTTGAGATATGTATAGGTAATTCTTTAGTTATTATCCCGCCTTCACTCATTTGATTAGGTTTAGTATGTTTTTTTACTAAATTTACTCCGGAAACAATTACTTTACTGTCCTCAGGAAAAACTTTTAATATTTTGCCTTTTTTTCCTTTGTGCTTTCCGGTAATAACAACAACTTCATCACCTTTTTTTACTTTTAATTTAATCATTTATAACACTTCCTCTGCAAGCGACATTATTCTAACATATTTTTTCGCTCTAAGTTCTCTTGTAACAGGACCGAAAACTCTAGTACCGATAGGTTCATCTTGTTTATTCAAAAGCACTAATGCGTTTTTATCAAATTTTATTGTACTACCGTCAGGTCTTACTACTCCGGTCTTTGTACGAACGATCACGCCTTTATAAACATCACCCTTTTTAACCTTACCGCCGGGTATAGCTTCTTTAACAGATACAACTATAACATCACCCAGCTTTGCCACCATATGGTGAGAGCCACCTAAAACTTTAATACACATAACTTTTTTAGCACCGGAGTTATCTGCAACTTCCAGGATGCTCTGCATTTGAATCATAAACTACTTCCAATTTTTTATACACGAGAGATAAAATAAACAATCTACCTTATAAAGTCAAAGATTAAAAAACTTTATTCTCCATTTACCACTATCCATGTTTTGGTTTTTGAGATAGGACGACTTTCAATTATACTAACTTTATCTCCTTCTTGATATCTATTTTCTGAATCATGAGCAGCATATTTTTTAGATACTTTCACGAATTTTTTGTAAATAGGATGCTTAAACTTTCTTTCTACTTTTACTGTAACCGTCTTATCAGCTTTTGAACTTATAACCACGCCTTGTAGCACTCTTTTCGGCATTTTAATATTCCTCACTATTAGATCTTTTTGTTAATTCAGTTTTAATACGTGCTATAGACTTTTTGACTAACGAAAACCTACTAGTATTTTTTAACTCACCTAAAGCTTGTTGAAATCTTAAATTAAACAATTCTTTCTTTAAAAGACTAAGGTTTTTATAAAGCTCTTCTATTGTTTCAGTAGATAACTTACTTCTTAATAATTTCAAATCATTCATAACGTCTCACTATCCTTGTTCTAACAGGTAATTTTGCACTTGCAAGTTCTAAAGCTCTAAGGGCAATATTTTCTTCTACCCCTTCAATTTCAAACATAATTCTTCCAGGCGAAACTCTAACTGCAAAAAATTCAGGAGAACCTTTACCTTTACCCATTCTTACTTCGGCAGGCTTTTTAGAAACTGGAACATCCGGAAAAATGCGAATCCATAATCTTCCTTGCCTTTTCATACATCTAGTAGCTGCTTTTCTTCCTGCTTCTATTTGTCTTGCAGTAACACGCCAACCGTCTATAGATTTTAGACCAAATGATCCAAAAGCAAGCGTCGTACCTGCTTTTGCTTTTGAAGCAACTCTACCTTTATGAGCTTTTCTAAATTTTTGTTTTTTCGGAGCTAACATTTTAATACTTAAAATTAATTATATCTTTTATTTTCTGTATATTCACCTTTATAAATCCACACTTTAACCCCTATAACTCCATAAGTAGTTATAGCCTCAGCTGTTGAATAATCAATATCAGCTCTTAAAGTATGTAATGGCATTCTTCCTTCTATATACCACTCGGTTCTAGCAATTTCAGCACCTCCAAGTCGCCCTGAACAACTAACTCTTATACCTTGTCCACCTTGTTTAAATGAAGCCTGAATTGCTGTTTTCATGGCTTTTCTAAAAGAAACTCTTTTTTCAAGCTGTAGTGCTATAGTTTGAGCTACTATAGCAGCATCTATATTAAACTTTCTAACTTCATGAATATTTATATAAACTTCTTTTAAAGAAGTCATTTTCTCGATAGCTTTTTTTAGCTTATCAATTTCACTACCGTTTCTACCAATAATTATATTTGGTTTTTTGGCATTAATATTAATTATAATACTTTTATTAGAGGGACGTTCAATTAAAACTCTGCTAATTTGAGCTTGACTAAAACCCTTATTTATTAAATCTCTAATTTTTAAATCTTGTATAAAAAGAGTTTTATAATGTTTTTCTGCATACAATACGGAATCCCAACCTTTAATTAAAGTCGGCCCGACTCTAAAACCATGTGCACAAACTTTCTGCCCCATTTTAATTATCCTCTTTTTCTGTAACAGTTATATAAAGATTACTAAAAAACTTATTTATTCTAGCTGCTCTTCCTTTTGCTCTAGGCATAACTCTTTTCATCACTAAAGCCTTACCTACCGTCGCTTTAGTAATAACTAACCTATCTATATCTAAACCTAAATTATTTTCGGCATTCGCAACAGCAGATTGTAAACAATCTTTTACAACTTTTGCAATTCTTTTAGGAGAAAAAGTTAATTGTACCAATGCTTCAGATACTTTCATATTTCTAATAAAGGCTGCAACTAGATTTAGCTTCCTTGGACTTACTCTAATAGATTTAGCTTTTGCCGTAGCAAAATTTTTATTTTCCTGTACCATAATAAATCTTTACTTTCTTTTAACTTTTTTGTCTGCTCCATGACCGTGAAATGTTCTAGTAGGAGCAAATTCACCTAATTTTCTTCCAACCATTTCTTCATTTACAGAAACCGGAATAAATTTATTTCCATTATGAACAGAAAAGGTAAATCCAACAAAAATAGGTAAAATTGTTGATCTTCTAGACCAAGTTTTAACCATTTCAGATCTACCTGATTCCATTAATTTTTGAACTTTCTTTATTAAATAACCGTCTACAAAAGGCCCTTTCCATATTGAACGTGCCATACTAATACCTAATTAATTTAAAATCTATTTTCTTTTCTTTACGATAAATTTTGAAGTACGTTTATTTTTACGTGTCTTCTTACCCTTTGTCGGGAATCCCCAAGGAGTAACAGGATGGCGTCCTCCTGAAGTTTTACCTTCACCACCTCCATGAGGGTGATCTACAGGATTCATCGCTACACCTCTAACATGCGGTCTCCAACCGAGCCATCTATTTCTACCTGCTTTGCCTAAATTAATATTTTTTTGATCCGGGTTAGATATACTACCTATAGTAGCTTTACAATCTAAAGGTATCAACCTAAATTCACCTGATCTTAATTTAATCTGAGCATATCCTGAATCTTTACCTACTAGATCTACTGAAGTACCTGCAGACCTTGCAATTTGACCGCCCTTGCCGACCTTCATTTCAACATTATGTAAAGTAGTACCGATAGGAATACATTTTAAAGGTAAACAATTCCCTATTTTTATATCAGCATCTTGACTTGATATTACTCTATCACCTACAGATAATTTTTGCGGTGCTAAAATATAAGAACATTCTCCGTCTTCGTATTTTATTAAAGCAATAAAAGCAGTTCTATTAGGGTCATACTCTATTCTTTCGACAACAGCAGAAATATCTATTTTATTTCTTTTAAAATCAATAATACGATATAATTTTTTGTGTCCTCCTCCTCTATGCCAAGAAGTAATTCTACCCTGATTATTTCGTCCACCGGTTTTAGATATACCTTTGGTCAAAGATTTTAAAGGTCTGCCTTTCCATAAACTAGTTTTATCAACTTGAACTAACTCTCTAAGGGAAGGAGTAATTGGATTAAAGTTTTTTAAAGCCATTTATTTAATTCCTCCAGCAAAATCGATATTATGATCTTTTTCTAATGTAACAATAGCTTTCTTTCTATTGATTTGAGTCCCTATAATTCCTTTAAATCTTTTCTTCTTACCTTTAACGTTTAAAATATTTACTTTTTTAACTTTTACTTTAAATATTTCTTCTATAGCCTTTTTAACGGTAAGTTTTTCAGCAAATTTATCTACATAAAAAGCATATTTATTTTGCTCTGAAAGGGTCGTAGTTTTTTCCGTAATAATAGGTTTTCTAATTAAATCGTAATATTTACAAGAACTCATCTTAACCTCTCTTCTAAAACGCTCACTGCTTCTTGTGATAATAGGACATATTCATGTCGTATTATATCATAAACATTTGCTCCTATTTGTGGAACAATCACAGTATTATAAATATTTTTTGCAGCTAAAGAAAAATTAATATCTACTTTGTTTCCGTCTATTACAAAGAAACTTTTTCCTTGAAATTTGTTTAATATATTTACAAGAGCAGAAGTTTTAGGCTCATCTAGCTTTAAAGAATCTATTACCAATAACTTTCCTTCAGCTAATTTCTCAGATAAAGCATGGATTAAACCGAGTTTTCGTACTTTTTTAGGTAGTTTTGTTGCATGACTACGTACTCTAGGTCCGTGAGCTACACCACCACCACGCATTTGTACCGACCTAAGAGAACCTTGTCTTGCATTACCTGTACCTTTCTGCTTAAAAGGCTTTTTTGTGGTTCCTGATACTTCTGATACTGTTTTAGTTTTGTGGTTACCAGACATTGCTTTAGCTCTCTGCCAATCAATAACCTGCTTTATTATATCATCTCTGATAAATTCAACAGCAAATATATCTTCATTTAAACTAATCTCACCAACTTCTTCATTAGCAAGACTTAATATTTTAGTTTTCATCTTTATTTAACCTTATACAGTCTTATATAAAACTTTTATATAAATAAATTATTGCATGGCGTTTTGTTAATTTAGTAATCTTTAACCTCAACAAACATGTCTAAATATCTATTATACAGTTATTGAAATCTTTTTTATTGCATCTTTTACTGAAAGATACGAATTTTTGTGACCGGGTATACTACCCTGAATCATAATAAGCTTACGCTCTTTATCAACGGCAAATATTTTCAAATTTTGAATAGTAATTTGGTTACATCCCATGTGACCAGCCATTTTTTTGCCTTTGAAAACCTTCCCTGGGTCTTGTCTTTGTCCTGTAGAACCGTGCGAACGGTGGGATATCGAAACACCGTGAGAAGCTTCAAGACCTCTAAAATTATGTCTTTTCATACTACCGGCAAACCCTTTACCTATGGTAGTTGCCGTTATATCCACAAACTGTCCCGCCGTAAAATGATCTACTTCTAGACTTGCTGCTATATCAATAAAATTCTCATCAGAAATTCTAAATTCTTTTAATTTAGTTTTAGGAGATATTTTAGCATTAGCAAAAACTTGTTTCATAGGTTTGGTTACTCTAGATATTTTTTTATCTTTTACACCGATAACTAAAGCGTTATATCCATGCTTTTCTAGAGTTTTATGCCCTACTACTTGGCAATCATCAACTTTTACTAATGTTAAAGAAATTCTTTCTCCTTTATCATTAAAAACACTAGTCATTCCAATTTTTTGAGCAATTATACCGCTTCTCATTTATTCCCCACTCTCTAATTCAATCACTACATCAACACCTGCTGCTAAATCAACTTTACTTAAAGCATCAACAACAGCTGGATTCGGATCATCTATAACTAATAATCTTTTATGCTTTCTAATTTCAAATTGCTCTCTTGACTTCTTATGCACATGAGGAGATCTATTTACGGTAAATCTTTCAATTTTTCTAGGTAAAGGAATAGGACCATTAATGTTAGCAAACGTTCTTTTAACAGCACTAACTATCTCTTTTGTAGCTTGATCAAGACTACGATGATCAAATGATTTTAAACGAATTTTGATTTTATTTTTCATTCAGTAAACCTAATATTTAAACAGCAAGATGTTTTTTACACATCTTAAAATATGAATACCTATTATTAAAAAATAATAGGTATTCATAAAATCAATTAATTAACTACTTTTGTTACTACACCAGCACCAACTGTTCTACCGCCTTCACGTATAGAGAACTTTAACCCTTCCTGCATAGCAATCGGAGCAATTAACTTAACTTTAAAATTAGCGTTATCTCCAGGCATAACCATTTGCTTATCAGCCGGTAATTCTATCGTACCAGTAACGTCAGTTGTTCTAAAATAGAACTGTGGACGGTAGTTGTTAGTAAATGGAGTGTGGCGACCGCCTTCTTCTTTACTAAGCACATACACTTCGGCTTCAAATTCATCATGAGGCTTTATACTACCCGGTTTTGCAAGAACTTGACCTCTTTGCACTGCTTCTCTCTCTACGCCACGTAATAATATACCAACATTATCACCTGCTTCACCGCTATCAAGAAGCTTTCTAAACATCTCAACACCAGTACAGGTAGAGGTTGTTGTGTCTCTCATTCCAACTATTTCAACTGGCTCACCAACTTTAATTTTACCAGCTTCTATTCTACCGGTTACAACAGTACCTCTTCCTGAAATAGAAAACACATCTTCTATCGGCATCAGGAAAGGTTTTTCAGTTTCTCTAGTAGGTTGCGGTATATAGCTATCCACTGCATTCATTAATTCATTAATAGCTTCTTCCCCTTTAGCTTCTCCATTTAAAGCCTGAAGAGCAGAACCTTTAATGAAAGGTATTTCATCTCCCGGGAAACCGTATTTTGATAATAATTCTCTTGCTTCCATCTCTACTAGTTCTACTAATTCGGGATCATCCACCATGTCTACTTTATTTAAGAATACTACCATAGCAGGTACACCCACCTGTTTTGCTAGTAATATATGCTCTCTAGTTTGCGGCATAGGACCATCAGCAGCAGAAACTACTAATATTGCACCGTCCATCTGAGCAGCACCGGTTATCATGTTCTTTACATAGTCAGCGTGTCCCGGACAATCTACGTGTGCATAGTGTCTATTTTTAGTCTCATATTCTACGTGTGCAGTAGAAATAGTTATACCCCTTTCTTTTTCTTCAGGAGCAGCATCAATTTGATCATAAGCTGTAGCTTTTGCTCCACCTGTCTTAGCAAGTACTATAGTTATTGCTGCCGTTAAAGAGGTTTTCCCATGATCTACGTGACCAATAGTACCTATATTAACGTGCGGTTTAGTTCGTTCAAATTTTGCTTTTGCCATATTATTACTCTCTACAATTTTTTAGGTTTAATACAAGTTAATTTTTTATAAGTGCATTTTTTTGCTAAATTTATTTGTCACCACTATCTCTGGAGCGGGTGATGGGAATCGAACCCACGCAGCCAGCTTGGAAGGCTGGAACTCTACCATTGAGCTACACCCGCATTGTGGCACTATTAATAAAATAATTTCAAAGCTATTTTGTTAACAGTGCTATATCAATTTTATTCAGATTTATAAATATACACAATTATGTTTTATTTTTAAATAAAAATTAAACATATATACATGAAATTTTTTAAAATAAAATGATATGCTTCCCTGAACCATTTAAGTGGTGGAGGGAGAAGGATTCGAACCTTCGAACGCTTACGCGGGCAGATTTACAGTCTGCTGCCATTGACCACTCGGCCACCCCTCCTAAAGAACTTTACTGTATTAAATAGACTAATTCACTGTAAAATACAATATCTAAATTAGTATTAGGACCTAATAAAACTTCTTGCCGAATTATCAAATAAACAAATAGCAGCTTGCACATTTATTTAGTTGTAACTTTCTATAATAAATAGTAGTTTCTGTCAAGAGCAAATTACTGGCGGTTTTCAATAAGATGCAAAATAAAAAACTTGATTCTAAAAATTATTATTATATGTATGGGAAACATCCTGTATTTTCTGCTCTTAATAATCCAAAACGTCAAATTGAAAATATTTTATGCACTAGGGAAATTTTTGATGCAAACAAAAAATTAATAAGTACTAGATCTTACGAAATTGTTAATAACGATTTTTTATCTAAATTACTGGAAAATCAAGCGCATCAAGGAATAGTCGCAAAAGTTAGGCCGATCTTTTCTTACAATCTAGAAGATATAGATATAAAAGCTCCCAAATGTAAAATTGCGATTCTTGATCAAATAACAGATACACAAAATATTGGAGCAATTATTCGCAGTGCTGCTGCTTTTGATATAAATGCTATAATATTACCTCAAGATAATTCTCCGAATGAAAGCGGAGGCATTGCTAAAGCAGCTTGCGGTACTTTAGAATTAATACCTATTATTAAAGTTACTAACTTACGCTCATGTATGAATTATCTTAAAAAACACGGCTTTTGGATTATAGGTCTAACAGGTTCTGCAAATGACTACTTTACCAATAAATTAATTTCCGACAAAATAGCATTAGTATTTGGTTCAGAAGATAAGGGCATGCGAAGATTAGTCGAAGAAACATGTGATTATTTAGGCAAAATCCCTATTTCTAAGAGAGTAGAAAGTCTTAACGTATCAAATGCTGCTTCTATAATTTTTCACTTATTATATTAGAGATTATCTGTAAATATATTTTAAAGCTAATTATATTCTTTTTTGCTGCAAATTATAAGATTTTTTTGAAATACGAATAACTAGTTCCTTCAAAAATCTTATTAATTTTTGCTAAAAACACTCTTTAAATTATCAATTAAAATATATTTACATATAACCTCTTATACATTACATCTAAAAATTTTTTTAATGAATCAAATATTGTTTTTTGTTTACTTCGATATAAATATTTAGTCTACTTATTTATATCGAAAAGTAAATAAGTTCTGTGGAAAAAATCTTATAATTTGCAGCCAAAAAGAACAAAAACAGATTAATTTAATTTTCCGTACGCAAGAACCTAAATTTTAAATCATAACTTAGTTATATCAATAATATTTGAGAGAAAAGTCATGAAAAGGGGACAAAATGAACAAATTATCGAGAGTTTTGAAAGACAATTAGACATATTTATAAACGAATTTGCAGAAGAAGCGATAACAAAGGCTATATTAAATAATTTTTTTGATAAAGTAATCAATAATCTCAAAAATGAAAGATTAATTAATAATACTATATTTGATATATATCAAGGTAAAGCAGTAATTACTAAACCTATATATTCCGATTATATAGAATCTTCTGAACCTAAACATAACGAACATTGGCAAAAATTTTATAGTTTTAATCGTAATCTTATGATAGAAAGCACATTAGTATTTATTGCTAAGAATCTAAAAAAGCTTCCTTTTAAAGATAAATTATATTATAGCTTTGCTAAATTAGCTGAACAATTAGATTTAAACGCAGTAAGTGATCATTTTATGAAAAAAATAGATAATTATATAACATTTAACAAATTATGAAAAATTACAGGACTGAAAGCGATTCTTTTGGAGAAATTCAAATAGAAGGAAAATTTTATTGGGGCGCTCAAACTCAAAGATCTTTAGAAAATTTTAAAATAGGCAGGCAAAAAATGCCTGAAATTTTAATTCATGCTCTTGCTATTTTAAAAAAATGTGCTGCGACAGTTAATAATGAGTTTGGCGATTTAGAAGCTAAAATAGCTACAAGTATCGATAAAGCCGCGACTAGAATTCTAAACGGCGAATTTGACGATAATTTTCCTTTAGTAGTTTGGCAAACAGGTTCCGGAACACAAACAAACATGAATATGAATGAGGTAATTGCCTCTATAGCTAATGAAGAACTCACAGGCAAGAAAGGGGGAAAATCACCGGTACACCCTAATGATCATGTTAATAAAGGTCAGTCTTCTAACGATTCTTTCCCAACCGCTATGAATATAGCGACCGTACTTGCAACTAAGCAGCAACTGATACCGGCTTTGAATAATTTACTTACCTCTTTGCAAGATAAGTCAAAAGATTGGGATAAAATCATAAAAATAGGACGCACTCACTTACAAGATGCGACTCCTCTAACTCTCAAACAAGAATTCTCAGGATATATTACACAAATAGAGTATGCCTTAGAACGTATAGAAGATGCGCTAAAAAAAGTTTACTTACTTGCACAAGGCGGAACGGCAGTAGGTACAGGTATTAACTCAAGAATAGGCTTTGATATAAAATTTGCCGAGAAAGTAGCAGAGTTTACCAAACAACCTTTTAAAACGGCTCCTAATAAATTTGAAGCCTTAGCAGCTCATGACGCACTAGTAGAATTTTCCGGAACACTTAATACTATAGCAGTTAGCTTAATGAAAATAGCAAATGATATAAGGCTGCTTGGCTCCGGTCCAAGATGCGGTCTTGGCGAATTACACCTACCTGAGAATGAGCCTGGTTCTTCAATTATGCCCGGCAAGGTCAACCCTACGCAAGTTGAAGCTTTGACAATGGTTTGCAGCCAAGTAATGGGAAACCATGTTACGGTTACTATTGCCGGCTCAAACGGCCATCTTGAACTTAACGTATTTAAACCCGTAATAATATATAATATCCTACAATCTACCCAGCTACTATCAGATAGCGTAAATAGCTTTGTTACTCACTGTATTAAAGGATTAGAACCCAATATAGCACGTATTAATGATTTACGCGATAAATCTCTAATGCTTGTAACCGCCCTTAACCCGCATATCGGCTATGATAATGCCGCAAAAATTGCTAAGGAAGCACATAAACACGGAATAACTTTAAAAGAAGCAGCTAAAAAACTAGATCTTTTATCGGAAGAAGAATTTGATAAAATAGTAGTTCCTGAAAAAATGGTTGGACAATCTTAGGTTTTATATAAAAATATAAATTTAAACTATTAATAGTGCTGTACAGAATCTTATAAATAGGCTAGTATTAAATTAGTCTATTTATTATATTACCTATGTGAAACAAAATTTATCTAATCAAATTAACCTACTCGAAGCAAAAACTCATTTTTCCGATCTAATACAGCGTGTACAAAACGGCGAACAAATTACTATTTGTAAGCATAACACTCCTGTTGCCGTGCTTTCACCAATCACACACAGACCAAAAATAGAAAATATAGTGGAAAAATTTGCTGAATTTAGTAAGGGTAAAACATTAGCACCTTATACTATTAAAGAGCTTAGAGATGAAGGCAGAAGATGAGTAATCGCTCTTTTAGATTAGACTGCTCTGTAGCTATTACATGGTGTTTTGAAGATGAAAAAAACGAACATTCGAAATTTGTATTAAATTAATTGTATGAAGCATGGAGCTACAGTACCGTATCTTTGGAAACTTGAAATAACTAATACACTATTAGTATCAGAAAAACGTAATAGATTACATATAGCAGATACAGTTAAATTTATAGATTTATATAATTCTCTACCTCTTAACATATCAAATTTTAATTTTTCCATACATGAAATTACACAAACTGCAAGAAGCAGCAATCTTACTACATATGATACAACTTATTTGCTAACTGCAATGCATGAAGGACTTCCTATAGCTACTAATGATAAAGCATTAATCAAAGCATGTCATAATAACGGTGTTCCTCTATTAAAAGAAAATTTATCTTAAACTTTTCATAAAATACTGTGGAAAGATTTAGGCTCTGCGTACGAAAAATTTAATTATTTATATTTTTAAGCGAAAATTAATTAGATTTTTGAGAGGATAGTTTTGTTTCCTATTTCAAAAAAATCTTATAATTTGCAGCCAAAAAGCACAAAAATATATTAATTAAATTTTTCTTCACACAGCCTAAATCTTTTATTATACTTAAACACAAATTATATAAATAAAAGATTACCATGGTTTTAAATATAAAAGCTCCTGAAAATATAGTATTAAAGCCGACCATTACAGTTTTCGGCGTCGGAGGTGCAGGTAGTAATGCAGTAAATAATATGATTAGTGCTAATCTGCAAGGTGCTAATTTTGTAGTAGCTAATACCGATGCACAATCGCTTGAGCATTCTTTGTGCACTAACAAAATACAACTCGGTGTTTCTACGACTAGAGGTCTTGGGGCAGGCGCTTCTCCTGAAGTCGGGGCCCTTGCTGCCCAAGAATCAGAAAGTGAGATACGTAGTTACCTAGAAAATAGCAATATGGTATTTATTACTGCCGGTATGGGCGGAGGTACTGGCACCGGTTCTTCTCCTGTTATTGCGCGCATTGCTAAGGAACTCGGAATTTTAACGGTCGGAGTAGTAACTAAACCTTTCCATTTTGAAGGCGGTCATCGTATGAAAACTGCTGATAAAGGACTTATTGAATTACAGCAATTCGTTGATACTTTAATTGTAATACCGAATCAAAATTTATTTCGTATTGCTAATGAACAAACGACGTTTGCCGATGCTTTCAAAATGGCAGATGACGTATTACATGCAGGCGTTAGAGGGGTAACGGATTTAATGATTATGCCAGGGCTTATTAATCTTGATTTTGCCGATATTAAAGCAGTAATGAGCGAAATGGGTAAAGCAATGATGGGTACGGGTGAAGCTAGTGGTGAAGATAGAGCCATTAAAGCAGCAGAATCTGCAATTTCAAATCCGCTGCTAGATCATAACTCAATGTGCGGTGCAAGAGGAGTGTTAATTAATATTACAGGCGGTTCTGACATGACTTTATTTGAAGTTGACAACGCCGCTAATAGAATTAGAGAAGAAGTAGATAACCTTGATGCTAATATTATTTTCGGTTCAACATTTAATCCGGAACTAAAAGGAATTATCAGAGTATCGGTTGTTGCTACCGGTATTGATGCTGATAAAGTACCAACATATAAACCAACAGCTGAAACTACCAATACAGTTCCTGAAGAAGCTTATAATGAAGCTATAGCACAACCTACGCAAATAGAAGAAATTCCTGATTTTAACAGCTACAGTACCGAAAATATTGAAATTACCGATTCTCCAATAAATCAAAATTTTACTGTAAATGAAGATGAATTAGGACTACATGTAAACAACTTCAACAAATCTGAAGGAGAAGCACAAAAACCATCCTTCTTAGGAAAAATATGGGGTTCTCTGCGTACTTCAAATAATCAAACTTTAGAACGCAAAAACGTTGTTGTTAGTACTCTAGATCAAGATAATAAAGAGTCTGATATTCATGACATACCTGCTTTTTTAAGAAAGAAACGGGATTAGATTAAAATATGAGTATAATTCTAGAACAACATAAAAAAGAATTACTAAAAATAACTGAAGATTCTCCTGCGGATATTACGTTACTGATAGATTATTTAGAAGAGAAATTACAAAATAAAATTGAATCTTATGAACCTAAACAATTAGAAGATTTTAAATTTTTTGTAATGAAAAGTTTTGCAGATGAGATTAATAATTCTAAAGGTGATAACAAATATATTCAAGAGTTATTAGAAACGCTACAAGAAATATGGGGAGATTTATTTGAAGAAATACTTCAAGGTCAACATACATATAGTTTAGATATTGGCAACACAACCTATTACACCGAATTAGATTTTACAGAATTAAAACAAAATAATATGCTGAATACAGAATTTAGCGAAACCTCTTTTGATCTTAATTTAATAGAAACACTGCCTAACTTTTCTAGTGACAAACAAAAATATAAGACTGAATTAGCCTTTACAGAATTAAAACAAACTAATTTTGCAAATATATATTTGGAAAAACAGCAATATAACTCTCAAACTATTCTTATTTCAAATATACAAAATAATTACATATTATTTCCTAAAATTATAAACCTTAAAGAAAAAGTTACTATAGAGATATTAATGATTTGTTATTATTAGGTACTTGTAATAAACATAATTTTTTAAATCTAGTGAAGAATCAGAAATATATTTTATATTACCGAATAATGAAAGGCTCGCTATGAAGGTTTTTAGTTTAAATAATCAGCCTATACATAAAAACGGTAAATTTAAGAATGCTATATTATTTTTAAGTAAAAAAATAAACGAACATAGTGAAGTTGACTATAGTGAGGGTTTTAGTGCTGATATAGCCGACGGCGAAATAAATTCTTCTTATATAACTCCTTTAGGCGAGATAATGGATTTTAATTAAAAAAATAATCATATGCCAAATAAAATTATACTATTTCTTATATTATGTTTTTTAAATACTCATTTACTAGCTAATACCAATAAGCCGTTAAAAGATATTGCTCCCTACCCTATACCGGCAGATGACCAAAAGCGATATGTAATTCATTTACCTACAACGCCTAATGAAGAAAAATTGAAAGTAGAATTGCAAGCAACAAAGAATGCGATGAAAGATTGTAATCGTGTTTGGTTTGGCGGTAAGCTGGAAACAAAAACCTTAGAAGGATGGGGATATAATTATTATGTAATAGATCAAGTTAGCGTTCACCCTGCTAGTACAATGATGGCATGCCTAAACGTAAAAGCAACGATGCAGCCGGTGAGTGTATTTTTAGGCGACGAAACATTTTTAAGATATAATAGCAAACTACCTATCGTAATTTATGCCCCAAAAGATGTGGCATTACATTACATTATTTGGCATCAAGATGATATAATCAATTCTGCAAAGGAAGAATAGCTTCTTAACAGTAATTTAAACATTTTCAGATGTCATTCCCGCAAAAGCATTGTTGCGTGGACCAGTTTTTCAGTTGTCATCCCGCGAGCCTATAGCGGGATCCAGTTAAAAATACTAACATTATTAGTATTTTCAGTTGTTTTTATGGATACCGTGGTCAAGCCACGGTATGACTACCTTAGTGCGTTTTTATATCTACGCAACAATGCCTCGCGGGAATGACATAGAAACTTTAGATCAACTATTTTTAAGCAATACAGCGTGTTTCAGAAAGCTTCAGACAAGATGAATTTAAAGGCGAGCCTGCGCAGCGTAGAAAACTACGTGAGCACAGGCGAGTCCTACAAAATTCGCTTGTATCAAGCTTTATGAATTATGCTATACCTAAATTATTCAAAATCTTCTTCTACAGCTTCAACTTCTTGCACTTCCGGTACAAAATGTTTAAGCATTGATTCAATGCCGTTTTTTAAGGTAATAGTAGAGCTTGGACATCCAAGGCATGCACCGCGAAGAGCTAATTTAACTATGCCGTTTTCAAAGCCTTTATATATTATATCACCGCCGTCTTGTGCAACCGATGGACGCACTCTAGTTTCAATAATTTCGATAATTTGCTTCTCTATTTCCGAAAGCCCATCAAGGTTATGATTTACACTATCTGCTTTAGCACTTTCTTCAAAGACAGGAAATCCTGAAACAAAATGATCCATAATCACCATTAAAATTTCAGGCTTTATAACTTGCCAATTACTTTCAGATTTTTTAGTAACAGTAATAAAATCACTACCGAAAAATACTGATTTCACATTATTAATATGAAATAATGATTCTGCAAGTTTGCTTTTTCCTTTTACTTCAGCAAGCTCACTAAAAAATACCGGCTGATCACTACTTATTTCTTGTCCCGGAAAGAATTTTATTGCATCAGGATTGGGAGTATCTTCAGTTTGAATAAACATAATTAAATCACACTAATAAATTTGTTGATTATTATAAATCGACAATTTAAATTATACAAGACCTCTTATATAATCCAAAGTAAAATGAAGAATCGGTATACGAAGATCAACTTGGAAAAGAGCAAGGAGGCTGTAAGCCGAGGAGCGGAGCGTATAATAATACGTGAGCATCCGAGGACTTACAAAGACGACGTAGCCAATTTTTCAAGTTCATCGAGTATATTTAGGTAAATATCTAATTAATATATAAGCCGGTATAAAACAAAATCCTGCAACTACAAAAAAGTAATTCCACCCAAGATAAGTAGCTGCATAACCCGAAATACTACCAAGTAATATAGTGCTAACATAAGTAATAGATGTAATCAAAGCAATCTGAGTTATGCAATATCTGCTACTACTACATTTTAGTTGATAAGAAAAAAACGGCGACATAGTTAAGCCTTTAGTAAATTCTTGAAAAAAGACCGCTATATAAAGACTTGTAATATCGCGATTATAAAAATAAAGAAATATGAAAGATAGACTAGATAAAGCATGGTATATTAATGCTCTCTTAAGTAAATAAGAATATTCATATTTTCGACATAAAAATCCGCCTATAAAACCGCCAAATATAGCGGCACACATACCAAAGGCTTTATAGCCAAGAGCTAAATCCTTTTTCGTATAGCCGATATCGAGATAAAACATATTTGGCATAATTGAAAGAAAATTATCTTGAAGACGATATAGAAGCATGAAGCTAACAATTATTAACCATTTAGGCTTCTTAATAAAGTCATAAAAAGCATGCCAAAATCTATCAAAATTATTAGCAATCGCCTTATCTTTAAATTTAAGCGGATAGAGTATGATTAGCAGTAATGATGGTATACATAAAATCGCCATCACGCGGTAAACCTCTTGCCAAGATATGATAGTAGATAAATATAACGATCCCGAACCAGATATAAGTATACCGATTCTAAAACCGGTAGTACAAGCCGCTTCGCTTATACCCCAATTTTTATTTGTAATCAGTAGCATTTGCGAAGACTGCAATAACATATCGTAAATGGAAGAAAAAAATGCCACAGCTACTAAGCATAAAGCAAATGGTATAAAATTAGTGTTAGGGTTAAAATTTGTTAGAACATACACACAAAAAATACAACTAACTAAAGCAATAATTAAACAATATTTATAACCTCTCTTACTTGAAGGAGAAAAACTTATTTTTTCAAGTAAAGGTCCCCATAAAAACTTAAATATATGTATAAAATTAACTAAACTGAAAAGCCCGATAGTGATTTTATCAAAACCGGATTCTCGAAGCCAAAAGGAAAGGGTCGAACCGGTAAGTAAATAAATTAAACCACCAGGAAAAGAAATTATTAATATAAATAAAATATTAAATATAGATTGAAATCGTGAAAAATTAAAAAGTATGAATTTATCCTCCTTAAATATGCTCTAGGTCATACCATGGCTTGTACCTACATTGCCTGCGTGAATACTAAGCCGTCATTGCGAGCGGACCTTATTGCGTGGATCATCCCGCGACTTGATCGCGGGATCCAGTTTAAAATACTAAATTATTAGTATTTTAATTGTTTTTATGGATACCGTGGTCAAGCCACGGTATGACACTGAGCACTTTTTTATATCCACGCAACAATGCCCTGCGAGCGACTGAAATGAGCGTGGCAATCTCAAGATTTTAGCGCAAGATTGCTTCGTCAAAATTTTCAATTTTTCTTCGCAATGACGTAGATCTAAACTACGATGCTTTACGTTTTTTATTACCGTAATTACCGCCTTCAAAAGTTCTTTTACGATTATTACCAGCAGAACTAAATCCTTTATTAGCACTATCAGTTCTTCTACCACCATCAAATGACCTTTTACGATTATTTTTATTAGTGTTCTTAAACTCACTACGCGGTGTAGATTCACCCTTATTTATTAAACGATCAATAGCACGCCATCTAATAACATCATCAGGCGAGATAAACGATAATGCATGCCCCGTAGCACCTGCTCTACCTGTTCTACCTATTCTGTGTAAATAATCTTCAGGACACATTGGTAAATCGTAATTAATAACATGCTGTGTATGAGGAATATCAAGCCCACGAGCCGCTACATCCGTTGCTACCATTATTCTATGATTTGACTTACGGAAAGATAAAATTACTTTTTCACGTTGACGCTGACTTAAATCACCGTGTATAGCTTCCGCTTTATGATGTTCATATCTTAACATTTTAGCTAACTGATCTGCAGAACGTTTAGTTTTTACAAAAATAATTACCGATCCTTCTCTGCTACTAAGCTGTTTATTTAATTCACTAAATTTTTCTTTATCGGAAACATGCATTGACTCCTGCTTTATTTCTGCTGCTGCTTTATTAGCAGAACCGACCGTAATACGTACAGGATTATTTAGATATTTTTGAGAAAGAGCAATAATATGTTTTGGCATAGTAGCAGAAAACATTAAAACTTGTCTTTTTGCCGGTAAAAATTTGTTGATTTCTTCTAACTGTTCTTTCATCCCCATATCAAGCATTCTATCCATTTCATCAAGCACAGTTATACCTATGCCATCAATTTTTAAACTGCCTCGGTTCAAGTGATCGATTATACGCCCGGGAGTACCGATAATCACTTTCGGATTCTTTTTTAGTTGCATAAATTGCTTAGGCATCGGTTCACCGCCTATCAAAACTGCATTATTTATTTTAAAAGACTTAGTTACTTCAGTCAAAGCACTACATATTTGAGTTGCAAGCTCTCTTGTCGGAACAAGTACTAAAGCAGTAGTTTTATTTTCAATAAATGAATTAATTATAGGAAGCAAATAAGCAAGGGTTTTCCCCGAACCTGTTTGACTAGAAGCAAGTATATCTGAGCCTGACATAGCAACCGGGATCGACTGCTTTTGTATTTCAGTAGCCTCAGTTATATTCATTTTCTCAAGTGCAGTAATTAATTCTTCAGGTAAATTAAAGTTTTTCATTATATAATCCATATATAGTTTTAATCAAAATATGCACATTATTGATTAGACCTCTTACATACCCCATTTCTAAAGATAATTAAGACATCGACTCTGCCTTTTCATCCTCACGTACTTAACTATGTACGCTACGTAAGATAAGTTATGCAAGAGGTCTATTGTATAAAAAATAAGTTATAGTAAATTAAAATAACGACTTATATAATTATCCTGAATCAAAAAATATGCTTAATTTAGATTAGAAAACCCTAATTAAATATATAAAATGATAATGAATAATAAAGCTATTCAGAATCTTATTCACGCTAGAATAATAACGTTTAAATTTAAGGTATTTTCATACCCTCTAGCAGAAATAATTTATTATACTTTAAATTATATTATATAGGTTATTATAAGACAAAAACAAAATATTTACTATTTTGATAAAGATGACTAGGCTATCCTAAATTATAAAAAATTTTGGATAGCTGTTGTTGGTATTATAAAATATATTTATTTGATTTTGATGTTAACAGCATAGGCTTTTCCTTGCTTTTCTTCAAGATCAAAAGTTACATTTTGTCCTTCCTCAAGACTATGTAAACCTGCTTGGTCTACGGCTGATTTGTGTACAAACACATCTTTGCCACCATCATTCTGTTCAATAAACCCAAAATTCTTCGTCGAATTATACCACTTAACTTTACCACTTATAGACATAAAAACCTTATATTAGATAGAAATTACTTATTTGAACTTAACTCCGCTTATAATAACTAAAACTTAAATTTAAGCCTACTTAATACAAGAGTCGATAAAAATTCATTATGCAAAACTACCCTATCTTGCGGCATTTGTCAATAAACATGTCAATAACATGCAAGAGAAAGTATTACTTTCTAAAACTAATCTATCATATTATTACTATTTTGTCACTATTTAAGTTAATTATCTAACAAATAATAGTAAAAATGAGCTTATTTTTTAACTTTTTCATATTATGTAGTGCTATCTTGTATTATTTAGCCATATAGTAAATTGATTAGCATTTGGTGTTTCGTTACTTGTCGTCTCGCCTATTCCTATAGGTTCTACCCTCGCACTTGTCACCAAATACCACTAAATTTACTAATATGGCACTGTTAACACAATTAATTTTCATATAAAAATATAAATAATTTAAATTTCCTGTGCAGAACCTAATAAAAGTACTTGCTTTTTTTCATTTTTTTTATTAATCTGTCACCTTAGAATTAAATACAGTATGCAATATACTGTACACTGAATCTTGCCCGCGTGATGGAATGGTAGACATAACGGACTTAAAATCCGTGGAGCGTAAGCTCTTGCCGGTTCAAGTCCGGCCGCGGGTACCATTCGCCATTTTTAGGCAAATTCACCAATGTATCAAACGGCGAACGCAGCATAAAGTCAAGCTTTTCAGGTCTCAATATTAAGTTCCCAAATATTAAATGCACTAAACGCTTTTTTCGCTCACGCTGGAACTTTTAAATATCTTATAGGCACTTGAGGCTGTTGATATCAAGGAAATTAGCATTTTTGTAAAGCTATCATCATCTTTATCACGTGTTTCAATTTCCTTTGTTATTTCTTTGCGTTTCTGCTCTAATTCTAATCTTTTTTCTTCGTGTTTCTCTTCGCTTATTTGTCCCTTGATATATAAATTTATTAATCTATCCATAGAATCCTTTAATCTAGTACTTTCTACATTTAACTCTCTTATACGTTTCTTGTAATATTCATGCTCTGCATTTGCGGAAGTTTCTATATATTTTATTATCTCTTGTAAAAATTCCGGTTCTAATTGCAATGATTCTAAAACTTCTTCTACTTCCTCTAATATCTTTTCTTCTTTTATATATATTGCTCTTTCAGGATTAATTGCATCCCATACTATTAAATAAGTGTAAACTCCTTTTTTTATTACAGATGTTACAACTTTCCCTGTATTACCACATTTAATTAATCCTCTAAATATAAATTCCTTTTCTCTATATTTATATGAGCTTTGCTTTCTTCCGAGTCGTACATCTTGGCATTTGTCAAATAACTCTTTACTAATTATAGGAGGGTATATATGTGGAAAATATTGACCGATTTTTTGTAGTTTCATTACTCCATAATAAAAAGGATTTTGGATAATCTCGAAAATATGCGATCTGCATAAATAACCTTGATAACCTCTTGAATTAGTTAAACCCCACTCTTTGGTCATTTTTAATATTTCCGGCAGAGTATGTAATCCTGAAGCGTATAGCTCAAATATTTTCTTTATAAACGGCGATCTAATATGGTCAACATATATTCTATCAGCACCTTTTTTACTTTGATCCGTATTATGTAAATAACCGACAGGAGCAGTACTAATCCACTCCCCGCAACGTAGTTTCTGCTCAATACTACGTTTTACGTTATCACGTAAGCTGTCAACGTAATTTTGAGCCATCATTACCCAAATATTCCATATCATTTTTTCCTGTGATGTTGAATATCTATGAATAACACAACTATCAGCTGGAAAGTGTAACTCAATTCTTTCTTGTTCTATAAGTTCACCTAACATAACGCACTCTTTAAAGCTTCGTTGTAGCCTATCAACTTTGTCGGTTACTACTGCTATTATTTCTTTATGTTTCTTAGCATAATCATTAGTAAATTTCATAGCCTCCATGAATTTTTTACGTTTACCAACTATGGAAGATTCAACAATAGTAAAAACTTTTATGACTTCTAAATTATTACGCACGCAATAGCCTCCTGAACGGAACTTCTGCCCATCCAGCGAATATGTGTCATCTTGATCGGGGTGTGATACTCTTGAGAAAAGTACGGCTTTTTTTGGCACTTTTCTTTGTGATAAAAACATTTTAAACTACATTGGTTACCTTACTTGTTGCCGTCACCTACTATGAAAATTCAGTAAACTTGAAAAGTTTAAAGCACTTCTAAATTTTTACGTCTACTACATTCCTCTAAACGATTTTTTTGAGCATCGAGTGATAATTCTTTTACTTGTTCGTCATCAGGTTTAATTTTTTTGTGTCTTTTTTTACGATTTTCACTTAAAACTTGTCTACGTTTATCACGTTCCATATGCAAGTAACATTGCGTCATATTAAGCCACATCCTATCTGATTCGGAGGATGATAACTGGCATGCTAGTATTGTTATTTTTAGTTCTCTTAGCGTTTTTTGTGAGTAAGGCATTTTAAACTCCATTATTAATTTGATTTATTAGTTATATGTTAAGATTACTTTAGTTGTTGATACTGTAATTTATTACTCTAGTGAAAAATTAATATTTACTTCTCAAAATTTTTTCTAATATCGTTAAGCGTTCGTTTATTCTCTCTATGTCTTCCTTGGTTAAAGGTTCTGCTATTTGTTGTTTTATTTTCTTTCTTAAACCTTTTTCCGGTTCTTCTTGTTTATTATTTTTTCTAAAAATAGATAATATTTTTCTATTAGGCATTTTAACCTCTATTTAATTTGAATTAATTTGATTTTAATTAAGTGATATTAATTGCTTGGTTCAGCTCTATCATATATTGATTCAAATCTTTTCCATTCATCAAACCCATATCTTTCGGCAAAAATCATGGCTTTAGCTATAAGATCATGCTCTTCGTTATTTAAATGTCTTAGTACTATGCCGTGTTTTGTCACCGAATAAGTACTAACTTTAATAAGTTCAGATAATTCAAGTGTACCAAGTACTGCTAATAATGTTTTCTTAATAGATTCATGAATAGAAAGCCCGTTAATTATAACCGTAACAGGTTTGACTTCCTTAGCTATTACAAGTTTCACTAATTTACGCAAATTTTCATGATCAAAAGGATTTGTAAATTCAATTGTTTCAAGCGTGCCAAGTTCATGCTTTTCACAATAAGCAGCAATTTCTGCCGTGAGTTCTTGACTTCTAGAATTATAAGGAGGTTCTAATAAAAAGATTGATTGAGGTATTAAATTGTTTTGAGTGGTCATATTTTGCTCCCATTATACTTAATTGAGTTAAGTTGTAACCACCGAAGAAAAAAACCTTGGTGGTCGGGGAGTTCACAAAACCATCAACGACAGCCATAATAGCCTTTAGGTTTAAAGCTTACGCTCTAGACCTTGGACATAGCTATTAACACCCCAACCATAATAAAGTTGAGGATTGTACCATTTTATGGTTGGTACAAATACCACGTTGATAAGAGGATGTGAGGCCCCGAAATAGCCTTAGCTACTTCAGGTATAATTTTATATATAACTCCCCAAAAAAGTCAATTGATACTTAAGTCTTATTGTTTTTTTCTTTTTCTTGCCTAATACTTACTTCCATAATAATTTTTACAAATTCAATCAATCTTCTTGCTGCTTCGTGTACTTCCTGCTCCGGCAATTTACCATTGTACATTTGCCTTATTCTTCCTAAAATTGAGTCGTATATTTCTTCACTGCTGCGTTTATCCTGCATAATTAATTGAGCTTCATTATGGGCATTTTCATATATGGTTATTTCTGTATTTGTCACAATAGTTTTCCGTTATTGTATTTTACTAAAACATAATCAAGCAGCGCCAAGCTATCAGCTTCGTTGTCATCTACTGGAACAAAGCCTTTTTCTTTAACAGCGTCTATCACCGCATATTTGGTAGCGTTACCTTTGCCAGTTATATGTTTCTTTATTGTCCCGACAGGTACACCTAAGTAAGGTATTTTATGATGTTCACAAAAAGCTGTTAAGGTAGCTAAAAACCCGCCGTATTTATGAGCAGCATCCGTGCCTTTGTGACTCCTGACAGATTCAAAATAAATAAGGTCAATGCCGTCTTCTTCACTGTTTTTTATATCTACAAGCCATTTTCTGAAACGCACAAATACCATACCGCCGCCCTCGAACTTGTTAGGCTTAAAATTTATCGTACCTGATTTAATTACTTGGTCTTTATTATGTATTGCCCAGCCGGTAGTAGTGCCTAAATCTAAGGCTAATATTGCTTTATTATTCATACTCGATCATCCTCTTTTTTTGTTTCGTTTAGTTTTGCTTGTTCTAATAACTCTTTTTCTAATATCTCAGGAGCAGTATCATTAAAATCGTTAGCTGAAACCATTCCGTTAGTTGCTCTGTAAATTCTTTGCATAACTTTTGGTTTAGGAATTACGCCTAAATATATGTAATGATAAATACTAGTATGCGAGACTTTAAATAATCTTGCTGCTTCCTTAGTTGTAACTTCAAATATCTTCATCCAAATTTGTAATTTCATAAGTACCTCAATAATTAAATTAGAGGTCTACAGTAGCTCGCTAATTTTCATTTTTTAAGGAAACTTATGAGTGCGAAACCTGTTTAGACTTTCATGTGTTTAATTTATTTATAAAGCAAAAAAATAGGCTTGTGTGGAGGTGTTTATGTTATGAACTAGTTTGAAAAGCTTTTTCGCTTAGGGCTAAGACTTATAAATGAAAACAAGTTTATGTTATAAACACGGGGTTGAAAAGGCTTAAAATATAGAGAATGTTGTAAGTACAAGTTCAATTTAAAAAGGAGGAAATTATGACTATGAACTTAACTACTGATAACATTCTAAATGTACCGATAGGAAGCCTTACTAAATATGAAACAAAGCAATTATATGAGTATTTAACGGAAGCTAATAAAAGGCTAGATGAAGCTAAGAAGTTTAGAGAGTGGATACATTCGGCAATAGCTTTAAAGTACGACGTATTTATGAAAACAAAACGTCAAAGGCTAGAGAAAGACAGCGGCATTATTCATATAGACGAGCAGCATTTTAAAATAACTAACGACATACCTAAAAAGGTCGAGTGGAATCAAGACATACTAGGTAGGCTACTAGCAGGTTTTGTAGCTAAGGGCGGTAATATACCTGACTATGTTGAGGTCACTTACCATATATCCGAAGCAAAATATAACGCTTTACCTGAAAAGATAAAACACCAGTTAAATGCCGCTAGGATAATAAAGCTCGGTAAGCCTATCTATAAACTAACTAAACTAGATGATACTAATATTGAAAGAATTACGCTTGATCAATTTATGTTAGAGTTGGAGGGGTACTATGAATAAATTACCTATCATAAGTGCTGATGAGCGATTAGCTGAAAAGCGAGGGATTAAGGGCTGTATCTTCGGCAAATACGGCATCGGAAAAACAAGTCTACTTTATACATTGCCGCCTGAAAGTACACTGTTTTTTGACCTAGAGGCTGGGGACTTAGCAGTTTCAGGCTGGCAAGGCGATAGTATACGCCCTAGAACATGGCAGGAATGTAGAGATTTTGCGGTATTTATCGGTGGAGCTAGTCCTGCGGTTAAAGATAACGGCATTTACGGCAAAGCTCATTATGAAGATGTTTGTAGGCGTTTTAGTGCAGCTGCTAGCCTTGATAAATACGAAACTATTTTTATTGACTCTATTACTGTTGCGGGTCGTTTGTGTTTGCAGTGGTGTAAGTCGCAACCGCAGGCAATTAGTGAGCGTACAGGTAAAGAGGATTTAAGAGCTATGTACGGCTTGCATGGTCAGGAAATGATTAGCTGGCTAACTCACTTACAGCATACAAGAGATAAAAATATTTGGTTTGTCGGCATCTTAGAGGAAAGAGTTGACGATGCTAACCGCAAGTATTTTGGACTGCAAATTGACGGTAGTAAAACAGCGTTAGAGCTGCCCGCTATTGTCGACCAAGTTATTACCATGACACAAAAGGAAGATAAGAGGGTTTTTATCAATCATACCAATAATCCTTATGGATACCCTGCAAAAGATAGATCAGGTAAGTTAGAGCCGATTGAGCCGGCACATCTTGGTAACCTAATGGATAAAATCAACACTAAAACAATAATCAATTAAAATAGGATTAACAATATGAATTATTACGATTTCAATACAGCTGTTTTACAAGCAAATTATGACTTAGTACCGAAAGGCACAATAGCCAAAGTAAATATCCATATTAAACGAGGTGGTTATAACGATGAATCGCAAGGCTGGCATGGCGGTTATGCCACCAAAAGCAAAAGCAGCGGTGCGATTTATTTAGATTGCGAGTTTACAGTTTTAGAGGGCGAATATTACAAACGCAAGATATGGAGTTTAATCGGTCTTTATAGCGATAATAATAACAATAAATGGGGTGAGATGGGCAGAAGCTTTATACGCTCTATACTTAATTCGGCACGGGGATTTTCTGATAAAGACAATTCTGACGCTGCACAGGAAGCACGCAAGGTATAATGGCCTGAAAAATCAAGACAAAATATATGAACAATGTACTTGGTAATGTTGCTTAAAATTAAGCTG
>NZ_CBCDJS010000002.1:0-35191 GCF_965035265.1 Rickettsia sp. | reverse complement strand
AAGCCTTATTTTAGCGATTAAATTTGAATAAGGCTTTTTTGTTTAAAAATTATTTTAAAGCTAATTTAAGTTATTTTTTTGAAATAGGATAAAGCTATTCATTAAAAGTCTTATTAATTAAAATAATTTTATTAACGTACCATACGTCTAGAAATTTAAATTATTGAAATTTCCTAGGTTCTGTGAACATTTCTAATTGATTTGTTATTATTAGATATTTTAAGTAAAAATTAATAAGATTTTTAAAGGAATAGCTACCTATTTCTCTTATAATTTTTTGTAGCAAAAAATAGCCAAAATTAAATCTTTTTAGAAATGTTCACAGAACCTACACAAGATCTGTAGTTAATTCAGTTGAATTTGGTGACAGGCGTGAGGAGCGAAGCCTATAATAGGCGAGCCGATGAACAACGAAGGGCCAAGTTCAAATCAATTGACTATAAACAAGAAGCTTACTAGGTTTCTTTAATTTAGGTTCTATGTAAAAAAATTTAAAACAGTATAGTTTAGTTTTTTACTGCAAATTATAAGCATTTTATTGACATAGGTATCTATTCCAATAAGAACTTTATTGCTTAAAATATAAATAATTTAAATTTTATATACAGAACCTAGTCATTTCAATACGGGCAGTAATTTTATCAGTCAGGAGATTATATGGTTTCATTAAGGGATAATATAGAAGCACAACCCTTGTCACATAATAGAAGAATAAGAAAAAATTTCGGTCACATAAATTTAGTAGCAGATATACCGAATTTGATTGAAATTCAAAAAAATTCATATGAAAAAAACTTTCTACAACTAAATATTAAAGATTCTGAAAGAAAAAACAAAGGTTTACAATCTATATTAAACTCAATTTTTCCTATTTCAGATTCCTCCAATATTGCCAATTTAGAATTTGTAAAATATGAATTCGATACTCCAAAATATGATGTAGAAGAGTGTAGTCAAAGAAGTTTAAGTTATGCTGCTCCTCTTAAAGTTACTTTAAGATTAAGTATTTGGGATATGGATGAGGATACCGGTACTAGAGAAATTAAAGGGATTAAAGAGCAAGAAGTATATATGGGTGATATCCCATTAATGACTAAAAACGGTACTTTTATTATCAACGGTACGGAAAGAGTAGTTGTATCACAAATGCATCGCTCACCAGGTGTATTCTTTTATCATGATGAAGGAAAAGTCCACTCTTCTGGCCAACTTTTATATTCTGCTCGCGTTATTCCATATAGAGGATCTTGGCTTGATTTAGAGTTTGACGCTAAGGATGTTATTTATTTCAGAATTGATAGAAAAAGAAAGCTTTATGCTACTACTTTGCTTAGAGCTATAGGTATGAGTACTGAAGAAATTATAAAATTTTACTATAATTCAGTAACTTATAAGCTTGTTAAAAATAAAGGGTGGGCGGTTAAATTTATACCTCAGCATATTAGTGCTCATCGTTTAACAAGTGATTTAGTAGATGCGGATACCGGAAATATTTTACTGAAAGCAGGACAAAAAATTACCCCACGTTTGGCTAAAAAATATTTTGGAGAAGGGTTTAATAATATTTTAGTAGCTCATGAAACTTTAATCGGCAAATATCTATCCGAAGATTTAAGAGATCCTGCAAGTGATGAAATATTAGCAAAAATCGGCGAAATGATTACTGCTGATATGCTAAATGTTATTAATGATCTTAAAATTAAAAATGTTAACGTATTAGTGATTAATCCTCAATCCGGTCCATATATAAGAAATACCTTATTTGCTGATAAAAACCAGGATCGTGAGGCAGCATTATGCGACATTTTCAGAGTTCTAAGACCAGGCGAACCTGCTAATATTGAAGCAGCCGAAAGTCTGCTTTATAATTTATTTTTTGATGCGGAAAGATATGATCTTTCGGAAGTCGGGCGAATAAAAATGAATTCTAGGTCAGAGCTGAATATTTCTGAAGAAGTTACAGTTTTAACAATTGATGATATTAAAAATATCGTAAGAGTTTTAGTAGAGCTTAAAGACGGTAAAGGTATCATAGATGATATTGATCATTTAGGTAATAGAAGGGTTAGATCGGTAGGTGAATTGATAGAAAATCAATTTAGAATAGGTTTAGTCCGAATGGAAAAATCCGTAATTGAAAGGATGTCGGCAGGTGATGTTGATACCGTAATGCCTCATGATTTAGTAAATTCTAAAATTTTAGTTTCGGTAGTAAAAGAATTTTTTAGTACTTCGCAATTATCACAGTTTATGGATCAAACAAATCCATTATCAGAAATAACTCATAAAAGAAGGTTATCGGCCCTCGGTCCGGGAGGTCTTAGTCGAGATCGAGCAGGTTTTGAGGTGCGTGACGTACACCCGACTCATTACGGTCGTATTTGTCCTATTGAAACACCTGAAGGTCAGAATATCGGGTTAATTAACTCTATGGCTACTTATGCTAGGATAAATAAACACGGTTTTATAGAGAGTCCATATAGAAAAGTTAAGGATGGGCGCGTAACTGATGAAGTGGTATATCTTTCTGCTATTGAAGAAGGTAGATACAAAATCGGACAAGCAAACTCTAAAATTGATAAAGACGGAGTATTACAAGGAGAGTTTATTAATTGCCGAGTTGAAGGTGGTAATTTTGTAATGGCAGAGCCGCATGAGGTGGACTTCATTGATGTAACCCCTATGCAGGTAGTATCGGTTGCGGCTTCTCTAATACCTTTCTTAGAAAATGATGATGCTAACCGTGCTTTGATGGGCTCAAACATGCAAAGACAGGCAGTTCCTTTAATTAAAACGGATGCACCTTTTGTAGGTACCGGAGTTGAAGGGGTGGTAGCTAAAGATTCCGGAGCATCGGTACTTGCGTTACATGACGGTATTGTTGAGCAGGTAGATTCAAATAGAATCGTAATTAGAACTCTAGAACAAAAAGTTGACGGTTCTCCTTCGGTTGATATTTATAATTTATTAAAATTCCAAAAATCTAATCATAATACTTGTATAAATCAAAAGCCTTTAGTTAAGGTTGGTCATTACGTTAAGAAAAACGATATTATAGCTGACGGTCCTAGTACGGACAACGGTGAAATTGCTTTAGGTAGAAACGTGCTTGTGGCTTTCTTACCTTGGAATGGTTATAATTTTGAAGATTCAATTTTAATATCCGAGCGTATAGTAAAAGAAGATGTATTTACATCTATTCATATTGAAGAGTTTGAAGTAATAGCTAGAGATACACGTCTTGGTCCTGAAGAAATTACCCGTGATATACCGAATGTAAGTGAAGAAGCGTTGCGTCATCTTGATGAGGTCGGAATAATTTATGTAGGTGCAGAAGTAAAAGCCGGCGATATTTTAGTCGGAAAAGTAACGCCGAAAAGCGAGTCACCTATTACTCCGGAAGAAAAATTATTGCGTGCTATTTTTGGAGAAAAAGCTTTTGACGTGAAAGATTCATCTCTGCATGTACCTTCCGGAGTTAGCGGAACTGTGGTAGAAGTAAGGGTATTTTCTCGTAGAGGTGTAGAAAAAGACCAGCGAGCTATTGCTATTGAAAAACAGCAAATTGAAAAATTAGCAAAAGACAGAGACGACGAATTAGAAATTATTGAACATTTTGTGTTTAGTTGGCTTGAAAAACTTTTAGTAGGGCAAGTGATTATTAACGGTCCTAAGCAAGTAAAAGCCGGACAAACAATTACTAACGAAACACTGAAAGGTTTATCTAAAGGGCAATTTTGGCAGTTTACTGTGGAAGATGCAAATGTAATGAATGAAATAGAGCAGGTTAAGACTCATTATGATGAGAAAAAATATGCTCTCGATAAAAGATTCGCTACTAAGGTAGAGAAATTGCAAAGCGGTGATGATTTACCTCAGGGAGCTTTAAAAGTAGTAAAAGTATTTATCGCAACTAAGCATAAATTACAACCAGGTGATAAAATGGCAGGAAGACACGGAAATAAAGGTGTTATTTCACGTATCTTGCCTGAAGAAGATATGCCATTTTTAGAAAATGGAAGAGTAGTAGATATCGTTCTTAATCCTCTAGGTCTTCCGTCCCGTATGAATATAGGACAGATTTTAGAAACACATCTTGGGTGGGCATCAATAAATTTAGCAAAAAAAATATCCGAATTAGTCAAGGAATATCAAAATAAACAGATCGGTATTGAGCAGATTAAGAAGTTCTTAATTGAGCTGTACGGGGAAGATATTAATCCTATACTTGAAAGATCAGAAGAAGAGATTATCTCTTTCTGTAAGAAAGTAGATAAAGGTGTACATTTTGCAACTCCTGTATTTGACGGAGCAAAAGTTCAGGATGTTAAAGATATGCTAAAACTTGCCGGTCAAGATCCTTCAGGACAAGTAAAATTAATTGACGGTAGAACCGGTGAATATTTTGATCGTCTAGTAACCGTCGGACAGAAATATTTGCTGAAATTACATCATTTAGTCGATAATAAAATTCACTCCCGTTCTATAGGACCTTATAGCTTAGTAACGCAGCAACCGCTTGGAGGTAAATCTCATTTTGGTGGACAGCGTTTTGGGGAAATGGAATGCTGGGCTCTGCAAGCTTACGGTGCAGCTTATACTTTACAAGAGATGTTAACGGTTAAGTCAGATGACGTAAACGGTAGAATTAAAACTTATGATTCTATAGTACGCGGTGAAAATAATTTTGAATCAGGTATTCCTGAGTCATTTAATGTTATGATAAAAGAGTTTAGATCTTTATGTCTTAACGTAAAGCTTGAAGTGACTTCGAGTTAAGAAAGACGGGGCATTTCCGCACATGGTATTGGCTTTGTTGCATGGATCTGATGTCATTCCCGCCGCCTATGCGGGGAATTTGACATATGGGATGCAATAAGAACTCTAATAAAGAAGTATACGAGTAATTTTTAAGGAAAAGTATTTATGAGTGTAGTAAATTTTTACGGACAATTAAGTAATACTCAACAATTTGATCAGATAAGGATTAATATAGCAAGTCCCGATCAAGTACGTTCGTGGTCTTTCGGTGAAGTAACAAAACCTGAAACAATTAACTATCGAACTTTTAAACCTGAAAAAGACGGTTTATTTTGTGCAAGAATTTTCGGTCCGGTAAAAGATTACGAATGTCTTTGCGGTAAATATAAGCGGATGAAAAACCGTGGTATTACTTGTGAGAAATGTGGTGTTGAAGTTACGGTTTCTAGAGTAAGACGTGAAAGAATGGGACATATTGAACTTGCAGCTCCCGTTGCTCATATTTGGTTTTTAAAGTCACTGCCTTCAAGAATTAGTACGATTCTTGATATGACGATGCGAGATGTAGAAAAGATTCTTTATTTTGAAAATTATGTAGTAGTTGACCCAGGGTTATCGATTTTACAAAAAGGCGAACTCTTAACAGAGGAAGAATTACAGAAAGCAAAAGATAAGTACGGTGAAGATGCGTTTACTGCGTCTATTGGTGCAGAAGTAATACAACAAATGCTAAAAGAGCTTGATTTTTTAAAGTTAAAGCAAGAATTATACGAAGAATTACAAACCACTTCTTCAGAAGTCAAAAAGAAAAAGTTAGTAAAGCGTTTAAAATTAGTAGAGGATTTTTTAGAGTCGGAAAATAAGCCGGAATGGATGATTATGGATGTTTTACCTGTGATTCCTCCTGAAATTAGACCGCTTGTTATGCTTGATGGCGGAAGATTTGCTACTTCAGACTTAAATGAACTTTATAGAAGAGTAATTAATAGAAATAATCGTTTAAAGAAATTAATAGAGTCAAAAGCTCCTGATATAATAGTCAGGAACGAAAAAAGAATGTTACAAGAAGCGGTGGATGCATTATTTGATAATGGTCGCCGCGGTAGAGCAGCAAAAAATGCTAATAAGCGTCCATTTAAATCATTAAGTGACATGCTTAAAGGTAAGCAGGGTCGTTTCCGTCAGAACCTGCTTGGTAAGAGGGTTGATTACTCAGGACGCTCGGTTATCGTGGTAGGACCTGAGCTTAAACTTCATCAGTGCGGCTTACCTAAAAAAATGGCGTTAGAGCTATTTAAGCCGTTTATTTATTCTAAGCTTGAATTATACGGTATCGCTACAACTATTAAAGCTGCTAAAAGAATGGTAGAAGCTGAAAAACCTGAAGTTTGGGACGTGCTTGAAGAAGTGATAAGAGAGCATCCGGTTTTACTTAATAGAGCTCCGACGTTACATAGGCTTGGTATTCAAGCATTTGAACCTTTATTAATCGAAGGTAAAGCGATTCAGCTTCATCCACTTGTTTGTGCTGCGTTTAATGCGGATTTTGACGGTGATCAGATGGCGGTACATATTCCATTATCGATTGAAGCACAGCTTGAAGCTAGGGTATTTATGATGTCTACAAATAATATCTTAAGCCCTGCTAACGGACGTCCTATTATTGTACCGGATAAAGATATAGTACTTGGTTTATATTATCTAACCCTTACATTTGATAATGAAGTAGGCGAAGGGATGATGTTCGCAGACTTAGCTGAGATGGAGCATGCTCTATATAATAAATTTATAACTATCCATACAAAGATAAAATATCGTAGAAATCAGCTAAATGCTGAAGGTAAAATGGTTCCTGTTATCATTGATACTACTTACGGTAGATTAATAGTCGGCGAGTTGTTACCGTCTAATCCTAATATAGAATTTAAATTTATAAATAAACAACTAACTAAAAAAGACATATCATTAGTTATAGATTTAGTTTATCGTCATTGCGGTCAAAAAGCTACGGTAATTTTTGCTGATCAGTTAATGAAATTAGGTTTTAAATATGCTTGTTCTTCAGGTATTTCTTTTGGAATGGACGATATGGTAGTACCGGAATCTAAGAGTACTCATATCAATGAAACTCAACTTGAAATAAAAGAATTTGAACAACAATATTCAAACGGTTTAATTACTTACGGTGAAAAATATAATAAAGTAGTTGATGCTTGGTCAAGATGTACCGATAGAGTAGCAAACGATATGATGAAAGAGATTGCTACGCCGCCGGTTAATGATGAACCGAATCATCAGAAAATAAATGCTATATATATGATGGCTATTTCAGGTGCAAGGGGTTCTTTCCAACAAATTAAGCAGCTTGGTGGTATGCGTGGTCTTATGACTAAGTCAAACGGGCAGATTATATCTACTCCTATTAAATCTAACTTTAAAGAAGGATTAACTGAATTTGAGTGTTTCAATTCTGCTAACGGAATGCGTAAAGGGCAAATAGATACGGCTTTAAAAACGGCAAGTTCAGGTTACTTAACAAGAAAATTAGTAGATGTTGCACAGGATTGTATTATTACTGAAAGAGATTGTGGAACAGATAAAGGAATTGAAGTTAAAAGTGCTATTGAAGGTGGTGAAATTATAGTACCTTTAGCTGAAAAGATTCTAGGTCGTACTGCTGCTATCGATATATTTCATCCGGTAACTAATGATCTAATCCTCAATAAAGGAGAACTAATTAACGAAGCTAAGCTAGAGCAGATTGAATCCGCAGGCTTAGATAGAATTATGATTAAATCTGTATTAACGTGTGAAAGTACTATCGGTATATGTAGCATATGTTACGGTAGAGATCTTGCTACCGGTACGTTGGTGTCGGAGGGTGAAGCAATCGGGGTTATTGCTGCTCAATCTATCGGTGAACCTGGTACGCAGTTAACCATGAGAACTTTCCATATCGGAGGAGCGGCAACAAAAGGTGCTGAGGTTTCTTCCGTAGAAGCTTCACATGATGCAAAAGTTAAGATTATAAGCCGTAACGTTGTTATTAATTCCGAAGAACGCAAAATTGTTATGAGTCGAAATTGTGAATTATTGCTGCTTGACAATAACGGTAACGAAAAAGCTCGTCATAAAATTCCATACGGAGCTAGATTACTTGTTGATGACGGTGATATGGTGACTAAAACTCAAAAACTAGCGGAGTGGGATCCTTACACTATACCGATTATTACCGAGAAATCAGGTAAAGTTTTATTTAAAGATATGGTTGACGGTATTTCTATTCGTGACGTAACTGACGAAGCTACCGGAATACCGAGTAAAGTTATTATTGAATCAAAGCAATATTCACGCGGTGCAGAATTACGCTCTCGTATACAGCTTTTAGATTCTAAAGGTGAAGTCATTACCTTATCAAACGGTTTAGAAGCTAGGTATTACTTGCCGGTTGGAGCAGTTTTAAGTGTAGAGGACGGAGTGCAAATATCGGTAGGTGATATTATTGCACGTATACCGAAAGAATCGACTACTACTAAAGATATTACCGGTGGTTTACCGAGGGTTGCCGAGCTTGTAGAAGCAAGACGCCCTAAAGATCATGCAGTTATTGCTGAGATTGACGGTAGAGTAGAATTCGGTAAAGACTATAAATCTAAGAGACGTATTATTATACATCCGATTGATGAAACAATGTCTATTGAGTATATGGTACCAAAAGGCAAGCATGTTGTAGTCAATGAAGGTGATTTCGTCAAAAAAGGTGATTTATTGATTGACGGTAACCCGGTACTTCAAGACATTTTAAAAGTAATGGGTGTAGAGGTTCTTGCAAATTATATTGTTAAAGAGATTCAAGCCGTTTATCGTCTACAAGGTGTAAAGATTGATGATAAGCATATAGAAGTTATTATTCGTCAGATGTTACAAAAAGTAGAGATTACAGATTCAGGCGGAACTACCTTATTAGCAGGTGAAAAAATAGATAGACATGAATTCGAGGAGATAAATGAAAAAGCTATTAAAAATGGTTTAAAACCTGCTGAAGCCCAATTAATATTACAAGGTATTACTAAAGCTTCTCTGCAAACTAGATCATTTATCTCTGCGGCATCATTCCAAGAGACTACTAGAGTTTTAACTGAAGCAGCTATTGCCGGTAAAGTAGATAAGTTACGAGGGCTAAAAGAAAACGTGATAGTTGGACGATTAGTACCTGCCGGAACCGGTTACTTTATGGATAAAATGCGTAAAGCAGCCGCAAAGCTTGATGAAGAGAATGTATAAATCTGACAAAGGATAAGATTTTAATCTTATCCTAAACTGATGTTACGAATGTTTAGTGTGTCATTCCTGCGGAAGCAGGAATCCATAAAGATAACCTTAATATTGTATAAAACTATATATTTGGTAGAATAAACATAAAAAATCAAGTTTTTATATGTTTATTCTTACTTCCCGTTTTCACGGGAATGATATAAAAGAGCTGTGCAACAACGCCACCCATTGCAAGAATAACATCTTAAATCAAATAGAAAACTATACAATAATTCACTATTTGTGTTAAGTAAGGTTATTTAATTTGAGATTTGCTCACCTAAAATATTACCTAATATTTCAGGTATGTTTTCTTTGTTTTCCTGTAAATTTTCGTTATTTACTTCTACTTCTTCATCGCGATCTATTGCATTTCTTCTAGTAGTTATACGTGCTGGAGGTATAGTTTCGGAAGTAATAGAAACTGTACCGCCATTGTTAATAGTTCTTAATGGCATTATTTTAATATTTAAAATTAATAACAAGAGACGAGCATTGATGAATGGTCATAGTTTTGACCTAAATAAGATACTGGTTGTTCATAGGTATCAGTATTGTTGGTATCATAATTATAATTACCGTATAATTGTAATCTTGCTAAATAATCCTCAATATAAGCATTTTTAAGTATTTCTTGATGCTTATGTATCTGCCATTCTGCCAAATAATTCTCAATATAGACTTTTTGTACTTCTTGACAAATTCCATCATGTAAAGCTTTTAACATGAGTAAGTTTACGACAGGGTTAATATTATTATTAGTAATCTTAATTTCTTCACATTTTTGATCAACAGGTAATTTACAAATTAAAGATTCTTTACTATTTATTTCTGCCTTATCTATTTCAAGGTTTTCTGATTCAGCTTTGACTTTTTCTTCAAAATTTATTTTTGGGAAGAGTGCTTTCACATCTGTTATTTCAAGTTTTCCTCCTTTTTTACCTACTTCATAAGCTTTGGAAACAATTTGTTTATAAATAACGTCAATTAATTCTCGTTTTGTTTGTATTTCATCAGAATAGTTAATTCCTCCTTCATTCCAAAATTTTGCTATTTTAGAAAAAGCAGGAATATATTTACCGGCCTTTGCTAAAAATTTTTGTATAAATGTAGGTTCAATAATAGGTGCTAATGTATGATTTTCTTCATATTGTTTAAATACATATTCGACAATTTTAGGTATATTTTGATCTGTTTCTATCTCATCAGGTAAGCCATGTAATATTTTTTTGGCTATTGCTTGATCCATCTTCTTATATAAAATATTAACCCCGATCCATGTCCATACCGGATTAGCTGTAAAACAAAGCTTTGTTACATAAAATGCTAGTGATATAGGTAGAGATAATAGCTTTAAATAATTAAGGCAAGTATAGCGTATTGGATGAGGCGTGAGACTATAAACCTCGTCCATATCACAGTTTAACTCACATGATGTTTTAATCATTGTGTATTTCTGTTTAATCAAGTAAGGAGTGATGTCATGTATTAGCATATGGTTACTTAAATTTAACTAATTCGTCAGCAAAATATAAAAAACATTAACATTTGTCAACTATTATTTAATGAGTTTTTGTTTTAAATCAATTATAATACTTGCAAAGTTTTAGCAAGATAAATAGAATTATCCAAAGTCAAAAGTAATATAAGGAATAATTATGCTTAATATAAATTTTGTGAATGAAGAATCATCTACTAATCAAGGTCTAGTAGTTTTTATTGATGAACAGTTAAAACTTGATAGTAATTTAATAACACTTGATCAACAACATCACGGATTAATTTCTAAAACTATTCAGAATAAACTGCAATTTACCGGTAAATATGGACAGATCAAGGTTATTCCGTCCGTTATTAAATCAGGCGAGATTAAATATTTGATAATAGCAGGTCTTGGGAATGAAGAAAAATTAACTGAAGCAAAAATCGAAGAGTTAGGGGGCAAAATCTTACAGCATGCAACCAGTAGCAAAATTTCTACTATCGGCTTAAAAATTATAAATAGAATAAGCAAATTTACATCTCAAACATTTGTATCTTTAATTGCTAGTGGTGCGTTTCTTGCTTCTTACAGATTTGATAAATATAGAACTACTTTAAAAGAAGCAGAGAAGTTCGCAGTAGAATCAATTGAAATTTTTACTGACAATAATTCGGAAGCAATAAAGTTATTTGAAGTCAAAAAATTAATTGCTGAGGCAGTATTTTTTACAAGAGATATATGTAATGAACCGTCAAATATTAAAACTCCACAAGTCTATGCCGAAAGAATAGTTGATATATTTGAGTCACTCGGAGTAGATGTTGACGTTATCGGTGAACGTGAGATGAAAAATCTTGGTATGGGAGCATTACTTGGTGTTGGACAAGGTTCACAAAATGAGTCAAAATTAGTGGTTATGGAGTATAAAGGTGGCAGTAAAAATGCTCCTACTATTGCTTTGGTCGGTAAAGGAGTGATTTTTGATACAGGTGGTATTTCCTTAAAACCATCAAGTAATATGCACTTAATGAGATATGATATGGGAGGTTCTGCAGCAGTTGTGGGTGCCATGATTGCGGTTGCCGGTCAAAAATTACCTGTAAATATAGTCGGTGTTGTAGGGCTTGTCGAAAATATGCCGTCCGGTAATGCACAGCGTCCTGGGGACGTCGTAACTACTATGTCAGGGCAAACTGCTGAAGTTTTAAATACCGATGCAGAAGGGCGTTTAGTACTTGCTGATGCTGTTTGGTATGCACAAGAAAAATTTAAGCCTAAATGTGTGATTGATGTTGCAACTCTAACAGGAGCAATAACTGTGGCACTAGGTAGCACATATGCCGGTTGTTTTGCCAATAACGATGAGTTAGCTGATAAGTTAATAAAAGCAGGGGAAGAAGTTAATGAAAAACTTTGGAGAATGCCGCTTCATGATGAGTATGATGCAATGATTAACTCTGATATAGCTGATATGGCAAATATCGGGAATGTTCCAGGAGCTGCCGGAAGCTCTACGGCTGCTCATTTTATTAAACGCTTCATTAAAGAGGGAATAGATTGGGCTCATTTAGATATAGCAGGCGTTGCAAATAGTAATAAAGCTTCATCACTAGGTCCTAAGGGAGCCGTGGGGTACGGCGTGAGATTACTAGAGAAATTCATCAAGGAATATACTTAATGTTATTCTTGCTTTTAGAGGCGTTGTTGTATGGTTCGAGAAAAGTGTTCGATGTCATTCCTGCGAAAGCAGGAATCCATCATAAAGCGAGATAAATCGAGCTTTTAATTTCAAAAATTTGCTGTATGTATATTTTTTTCTGGATTCCCGCTTTCGCGGGAATGACATAAAATTTCGTTTATTCTGAATATAATTATGAACACAATAAATAAACCTTATATATTTGTTATAGGTAATGAGAAAGGCGGAGCAGGTAAAACTACCTGCTGCCTGCATCTAATAATAGCTTTGCTTTACCAAAATTATTCGGTAGTAAGTATAGATACCGACTCACGTCAAAGTTCTTTAACAAACTATTTAAAAAATCGAGATTCATATAATAAACAAAACCCTAATAAACCCGTATTAGTACCAAAGCATTTTCATATATCTGAAGGAGAGATAGAAGAGCAAGCCAAGAGTTTTGAGGAGGTGCTAGAAAATAATCAAAATGCCGATTATATCGTGGTTGATACGCCTGGTAGTCATACTGCTTTATCAAGAATTGCTCATTCTTACGCTGATACAATTATTACACCGATTAATGATAGTTTTCTAGATTTAGACGTGATAGCAAAAATTGACAGCAAAGACGAAATTATCAGTCCGTCAATCTACAGCCAAATGATTTGGGAGCAGAAAATGCAGCGAGCAAGTCGTGATAGAGGTAGTATAGATTGGATAATATTACGTAATCGCCTAAGTAACATTGATGCGTTGAATAAAAGGCGAGTAGGAAATGTATTAGCTAAACTTGCAAAAAGAATAAATTTTAAACTTACTGAAGGTTTTAGTGAACGTGTAATATATAGAGAATTATTCCTGCAAGGTCTAACATTACTTGATCTAAAAACTGCAAAATATGATAGAGCATTTAATAGCTCACATGTACTTGCACGCCAAGAACTACGAAACTTTTTAGACTTTTTAGGTATTAAAACCATACTCAAAAGTTAATTTTTATTAAAGTTTTTCTTGTATAAAGTTAAAAAATATATATAATGTGCAAAATTAGTATGTTTTAACTTTTTAAGAGAAACAAATGCCAAATATTGCTGAAAATATTTCACCGAACCAACGAAAAGAAGCGGATGAGCTTATTAATAAATATAAAAATTTAACTCCTGAAGAACAAAAAGAAGTTGATAGAAAACTTGAATCACATTTTAGAGAAAAAAATCTTGAACGAAATGATCTTCAGTTAAGAATGAATAAGATATTTGGTAATCTATCAAGCGAAAATCAAGAAAAATTACAAGTAAATAATAATCCTATAAATAAAATTAAAGATGAGTTATTACCGTTAATTAAAGGAATAATAAATTTAGTAGAAAATGTTGCAGAGATAATTAAAAATCCTAAGAAAGCAATATATGAATGGATTAAAGGTGAGTTAAGTCAAGCAAAACCTCAACAACAAAATTATCAGCAGCTCCCATCAAAGCCAAAAGTTGCCGCAATATCAAGATAAATTTTTAGTTTTTATTTGCGAAAATTTGTAATTTTATGTATATAATATAAGGAAAATCGTATAATAAAAAATAAAAATGCATAAATATAGAACTCATAATTGTAACGAATTACAAATTTCTGATGTTAAGAAAGAAGTTAAACTATCCGGTTGGGTACATCGAAGAAGAGATCATGGTAATTTAGTTTTTATAGATTTACGTGATCATTATGGTATAACTCAAATCGTCTTTACCGATCAAAATCCAGAGCTTATGGATACGGCCGGCCGTTTGCGTTATGAGTCGGTAATCACTGTAACAGGAAAAGTGGTAGCAAGATCAAGTGATGCTATTAATGATACGCTTACCACCGGTCATATTGAAGTATTAGCCGGAGAATTTATTATTGAATCAGCTGCGGATACTCTACCTTTTGTTATTAATACCGAAAAAGACGCTCCGGAAGATTCAAGGCTTAAACATCGCTTTTTAGACCTTAGACGTGAGAAATTACATAATAATATAATACTCCGCTCACAAATTATTGCTCATATTCGTCATTTAATGACGACAAGAGGTTTTACTGAATTTCAAACACCGATTTTAACGGCAAGCTCACCTGAGGGTGCTAGGGATTTCTTAGTGCCGAGTAGAATACATCCGGGTAAGTTCTATGCGTTACCTCAAGCACCTCAGCAATTCAAGCAGCTTTTGATGGTTTCAGGGTTTGATCGTTATTTCCAAATTGCTCCTTGTTTTCGGGATGAAGATGCAAGAGCCGATAGATCGCCTGGCGAATTTTATCAGCTAGACGTAGAAATGTCGTTTGTTACACAGGAAGACGTGTTTAGTACTATTGAGCCTGTCATGTATGATTTATTTACTAAATTTACAGATAAGAAAGTATCCAATACTCCTTTCGTTCGTATTCCATATCATGAATCTATGCTAAAATACGGCTCTGATAAGCCTGATTTGCGAAATCCCATTATAATTGCCGATGTAACAGAAATATTTAAAGATTCCAATTTTACAATCTTTAGGGAAAATATTAAAAAAGGTAGTGTTGTTCGTGCTATTCCTGCACCTAAAGCTGCTTCATTACCTCGTAGCTTTTTCGATAAAATGATCGAGTTTGCGATATCCGAAGGGGCAGGGGGGCTTGGCTATATTCAATTTAGCGAAACCGGTGAAGCAAAAGGACCGGTAGCAAAGTTTTTAACTGAGCAGCAATTAGATGCTTTAAAAACTGTGGCTAATATAAGTAATGGTGATGCAGTGTTTTTTGCTAGTGATAAAAAGGAAAAAGCTGCCAAACTTGCCGGCAAGGTTAGAATTAGAATAGCAGAGGAGCTAGATTTACTTGAAAAAGATTGCTTTAAATTCTGCTGGATTACTGACTTTCCATTTTATGAATTAAATGAAGAAACAAGTAAAATTGACTTTAGCCATAATCCGTTTTCTATGCCGCAAGGTGGTTTAGAAGCTCTAGAAAATGCTAAAACAACGGAAGAGCTACTTGAACTTACCGCATACCAATACGATATTGTTTGTAACGGCATTGAACTTTCTAGTGGTGCTATTAGAAACCATAAGCCGGAAATCATGTATAAGGCATTTGCCATAGCGGGTTATAGTGAAGAGGAAGTTGATAAGAGATTCGGGGGAATGATTAGAGCGTTTAAGTTTGGTGCTCCGCCGCATGGTGGCATAGCTCCAGGAATTGACCGAATTGTTATGCTACTTGCGGAAGCTACTAATATAAGAGAAATAATTGCATTTCCTTTAAACCAACAAGCCGAAGATTTACTTATGAACGCTCCAAGCTATGTAGAGGATAAGGCTCTAAAAGAGCTAAGTATTATGCTCTCACCGTCAGCTCTTAAGAATATGAAATAAACTTTACACAATAAATTAAATTATTTATTCAATTATGTATATACATTGGTGTTGTTGCCTCATGCTGCATCATTGGGTCATTATTTTATAATAAGTATAAGACTATTCTGCTAACGAGGTTAATAATGTTAGTAATAGTCTGTTTGGTGAGAGTTTAATAATGCAATATGATGCGGTATAAATAAATACCAATTTGCTACAGCATAATTCAGAAAGCTTCAAACAAGATGAATTTAAAGACAAGTCCGCACAGCGTAGATAACCATCAAGCTTTATGAAATATGCTGTGCATTATCTCCTATTGTTATTAACTCATCCTCTTCAATTTTGGTATTAGCTTGACTAAAAATCTTTGATAATATTAAATCACCTATATCATCTACTAATTCTTGTGAAGTAATACCTTCATGATTAGGTATATTTATAGGCGTTCCTTTTTTTACTAACATAGATATTACCGTATAATTATAATTCTCACTATAGATAGCCAAATGTAACGGCGTATCGCCAACAGAATTTGGTAGTTTAATATTTGCTCCTTTTGCTATAAAATATTTTGTTATTGTTATGCAACCACTTTCAGCAGATAAATGTAACGGTGTATTCCCTGCGTTATCTCTAACAGTGATATCAATATTATTATCTAAAAGCAGCTTTATGATTTCTGTATAGCCTCTTGAAGCAGATATATGCGTTAAAGTCCAACTGTTTTCTTCGTCTATAATAGTATTGGCAAAATTTATTAACAATTCTTTCACTGCTCCGCTAATAGAACTATTATTTTTTAATAAAAAATTAACTGTTTCAAAGTAACTTTTTCTAACAGCAATTTGTAATATGTCCATTTTACCTGGAGCTAATATATGTGCATTTGCGTTGTGTGTTAAAAGCAATTCTACTACCCTAGAGTGATTATTTATAACAGCTAGATGTAGCATAGTAAAACCATCATCATCCTTAAGGTTAATATCTACTTTATCTATGAGTAGTTCTATGATTTCCTTATAACCTTTTGCTGCACTCGTATGTAGGATAGTAAAGCGTTCTTTAGTTATATTAATGTTAGGGTTATTCTCTAACAAAAGTTTTAATATTTGAACTTTATCTTCTAGGACTATAACATCATTTAATATCAGTAAATCAAGGGCTGTTTCGCCTCTATTATTAACTGCATCAATATCAATTTTATGTTTTAATAGATTTTCTATTACTGCAATGCTTTTGTCATCAAATTTGTAATAGCTAAGTGTAGTGCGGTATATCCTGCGTTGGTGGTAACTTTTAGATTAGCCTTCCTGTGAATTAAGTCTTGCAAGACCGAAGAATTTTTAGCAATGACGGCTAAATGTAATATGGAATAACCTTGATCATCCCTTATATTGTCAATCTCATTTATAGAGAGTCGTTTTGTTAGATTCTTATAAGCTTTAATTCTCTGATTACTAATAGCATCATTCAGTTTTTTAATTAAACTCACAATTCTCCTTCGTCTTTATTAATACCAATAGCGAAATTCATACAGCTTCAACTATTAAGGTCTTAACACCAAATTTTGTAAGATTCGCTTATGCTCACGTATTAATATACGCTACGTTAATTTCACTTTTAAATTTAATGTCAAGATCTTAATGCTTTTTGCTGTAACCAGCTATTGGTGATCATAGCCCTTATAGACGAAAATATAAAGTCTTTCTAATCTCTTCTATTGCCTAAAAATCTCATTAAATATAGGAAAAGATTTATAAAATCTAGATATAAAGTAAAGGCTGCCATAATAGAAAGCTTTTGTCCTACTTCGTCGTTTCCTGCTGTATAATACATAGACTTAATCTTTTGAGTATCCCAAGCTATTAAACCCATAAATACTACTATTCCAATAAGAGAAGTGGCAAAAGAGAGAGCTGAACTTTTTAGAAACAGATTAACTAGCGAAGCAATTATAAGACCTATAAGACCCATTGCAAAAAATGAACCCATGGATGTTAGATCTTTACTTGTACTATAACCGTATAAGCTCATTGCTCCAAAAACAGAAGAACAAATGAAGAAAGTACGTGCTATTGATGCCCCGGTATAAATAAGAGCTAGATATGCAAGCGACATACCGGTTAAAGCGGCATAAACCCAAAATAATACTTGAGCTGTTTGCAAGCTCATGCGTCCGAAGCCCATAAAGAAATATAAAGCAATACCAAGCGGTGCAAACATTATAATAGTGCCAAAGCCGGTTTGAAACATTAAGTTATATAGCGGTTCAACTGATATAGTCGTTACGGCTGCTACGCCGGTTAGTAAAAGTGCTAAAGCCATATAATTATATACTTTAAGCATGTATTTTCTTAAGCCTTCATCAAAAGTTTTATTTTTTGAGGTTGCCGTTAAAGTTTTTGTATAATCGATCATAAACAAACCTATATGTATTTACATAATAAAATATAGTCTGTTAGAGGTATTTTTTCAAGCTATATTAATTATATTTTATATGGGACTGTTAACAAAATAAATTTTAAATCTAATTAAATTACTTTTTGCTGCAAATTATAAAATTTTTTTGAAATAGGAGTAGCTATTCTTTCAAAAATCTAATTAATTATCAATTAAAATTATTTTGTTAACAGTCCCATATCTTGCATTGAATATAAAGCAAAAGGTTTATCTTGTAGCCAAATAGCAGCTTTAATTGCACCAATGACAAAAGAATTTTTATTCAGAGCTTCATGTCTTAAAGTTATTATTTCATCATCACTTAAAAAAGATACTTCATGTGCACCGTGAATATTCCCGCCACGAAGTGATGAAATACCTATTTCCTCTTTTTTTCTTGGTCTGTTACCGCGATTAAATATTATATCTAACCCTTTTTCGCTGGCAATTGTTTCAGCAAGCATAATAGCAGTTCCAGAGGGTGAATCTTTTTTATTACGGTGATGCGTTTCTAGAATTTCAACATCGTAATCATCTAGTATTTTTGTTGCTTCTCTAGCTAAATAGCTGAGCAAATTAGCTCCTATACTCATATTTGCAGAATATAAAATAGGTAAAGTTTGCGCTGCTTTTTCTAAAAGCTTAAAATGTTGGGGCTGAAGACCTGTTGTTCCGATAACTAATTTTGTATTATGTTTTAGTGCATAATTAATTAATTTTTCTAGTATTTCAGGGGTAGAAAAATCGATGATCACATCAGAATTTTTACAAAAATTATCTAAATCATCTAAATTATTAGTACTATTAAATTTTGCTGAGATATTGCAATTTTTAAATTTATCTATTTTCTCTATAATGGTTTTTCCCATTTTACCGGTAGAACCGCTAAGACCGATATTTATCATATTGGTAATAATATACTCCTAGGCTGTGTGAAGGAAAATTAATTCACCTATATTTCAGCTCTTTTTGGCTGCAAATTACAAGATTTTTTTGAAATAGGAACAACTATTACTACAAAAATCTTATTAATTTTCGCTCAAAAATATCTAAAAATATCAATAATTTAATTTTCCTTCACACAGCCTAATAAATGAACAGTAGTAGACGAAGTTTAATTTGGAAAAGAGTAATCGGTCTATGAGGCGAAAAGCGTAGCGTATACTTAATATAGTCCGCACCGCAGCTCTTATAATACGACATACAGCTTATTTCAGAAAGCTAAATACAAGCGAATTTTTCAAATTAAACGAGTATACAATTTATGAAAATATAATAGAGGTTTTAAGTCATTTTTAATAGCTGTATTTATTACTCTACCAATAAATATAACATGATCACCGGCATCGTAAGAAGCATATTTATTACATTCTATATGACAAGCTGCACCGTTTATTAAAGGACAATCGGTTTTATTGCCAAGCTCATAATCAATTTTTGTAAATTTATTAGGTTGTGATTTAGCAAAATGTTTTGAGATATCAATTTGATTCTCTGCTAAAATACTAACTGCAAACTTATCGCTTTTTTGAAAACTGTTTATACTAAAAGAGTTTTTACTAAGACAAAATAATATTAACGGCGGTTTTAAAGATACGGAAGTAAAAGAACTAGCAGTAAAGCCAAAAAGTTCGCCATTGTAATTTGTTGTTATAATAGTCACTCCTTGAGGAAAGCGACTCATAGCATCTTTAAATTGACTTTCTGTTATTGTCCCAGCCATTTTTTCATAATTTTGTTAATGGTCCCGTCTTTTTTTAATGAATCGATTGCCTCATTAATTTCATTAATTAGTCCTGAGTTTTTAGACATACCTATAGCAAAATCGGATGAAAATTCTTCTAAAGTACTGCTTTCTAAATTTGAATTATTTTCTTTTAATTTTTTGCCTTGAAATTCCTCGGAAATAATAGCATCTATGACTCTAGCTTTTAATTCTTCAACTAACATTAAATGATTTGCTAAAGAATGAACTTTAATATTCATCGTCTGTGATAGATCTTGTGCTTTTTTTTCTAAAACACTGCCGAGTTGTACTCCTACTATTTTATTATCTAGATCTTTGCTACTTTGTATATTATCGCCTGTTCTATATATTATGGCAAATCTTGCAGTAGCATAATTATTGGAGAAACTGATATATTCGGCACGCTCCGGTGTTACGGAAAGCTCTGCTACCGCAACATCAATATTTTCGCTAACCAAAGCTGCAAGTAAACCGTTAAAGTCAAAGTTTTTTATGATAAGCTTTTTATTTAGACGTTCGCTTATTGCTTTGATAATATCAATATCAATCCCGACAATCTCTCCGTCTTGAATAAATTCATAAGGAGGGTTATCTGCGGCAGTACCGACTATTAAAGTTTTTTCCGTTTCTTTTTTTTCACAAGAAACTAATAAGAAAGATAGTAAAAATATTTTCAGAAATTTCATAAAAATAATGTTTTAAGTTTGAGTATGTCCTCTCGCGAGGCATTGGTCTTATTGTATGGCTCTTATGTCATTCCCGCGAAAGCGGGAATCCAGTAAAAGCACACTAGGTGTCACCCCGTGGCTTGACCACGGGGTCCAGAAAAAAATTAACAAAGACTGGATACCGCGATCAAGTCGCGGTATGACACTAAGTACTCCTGGATTCCCGCTTTTAGCTAGGAATGACATAGAAGCTATACAGACAATAACACTAAACATCAAGAATCCAGCTTCTCTTTTAAAAGCTGATTCACAAGCGTCGGATTAGCCCTACCGCCGGTTTTTTTCATTACCTGCCCTACAAAGAAACCAAATAATTTATCCTTACCGCTTCTATACCCTTCCACAGATTCAGGATTTTCAGCTATTACCTCGTCAATTACCGTGTTTAGCACGTTATTATCCGAAACTTGTATTAGTCCTTTTTCCTCTACTATTTTATCCGGTGCTTTACCGGTTTCAAACATAATTTCAAAAACGGTTTTTGCAATTTTACCGGAAATAGTATCATTTTCTATTAATTTTACCAGTTTTGCAAAGTTACTAGGAGTAATTTTACATTCATTTATTCCTATCGATGCTTTATTTAATTGTCCGAACAACTCACTAGTTAGCCAATTAGTAAGCATTTTAGGGTCACATTCATTTGCTGCTTTCTCAAAATACTCGGCAACCGATTCATCGGCTACAATTACTTCGGCGTCATATTTACTTAAGCCAAATTCCTTTATATATTTCTCAATCTTTTGATCAGGTAGCTCAGGTAAGTTTGCTTTTAGTTCGTTTATTAACTCATCAGAAATAACAAGCGGTAATAAATCAGGATCAGGAAAATATCTATAATCAAGTGCCTCTTCTTTTAAACGCATAGTTCTAGTGATGCCGCTATCGGCATTAAACAAGCGTGTTTCTTGAATTATTGTCCCACCGCTTTCAAGCAAGTCTACTTGTCTTTTAGCTTCAAATTCTATTGCTTTAATTATGTTACGAATTGAGTTAATATTTTTAATTTCGCATCTTGTACCGAGTGGTTCGCCGCTACGTCTTACTGATATATTAGCATCACAACGCATTGACCCCTTTTCCATATCACCGTCACAGCTGCCAATATAACGTAGTAAGCTTCTAAGCTTTTTTACAAATTCAGCTGCTTCGTCAGGTGATGATATATCAGGTTCGGTCACAATTTCCATAAGCCCAATGCCGGCACGATTTAAATCGATAAAGCTATAATGCGGGGATTGATCATGCATAGATTTACCCGCATCTTGCTCTAAATGCAAACGGTTAATACGAATAGTTTTAAGGTCACCGGTATCGGTTGGTATTTCCATAATCCCGTTTTGTACTATAGGATAGTAAAATTGCGAAATTTGGTAACCTTGCGGTAGATCGGCATAAAAATAATTTTTACGGTCAAATACCGAATATTTATTTATTTTAGCTTTAAGCCCAAGTCCTGTTTTAATTGCTTGGTGTACACAATGCTTATTTAATACCGGTAACATCCCGGGCATTGCTGCATCAACATAAGAAACCTGTGAATTTGGACTTGCTGCAAATGTAGTACTACTTCCTGAAAAAAGCTTAGATTTTGAGGAAATTTGAGCATGAATTTCAAGCCCTATTACATATTCCCATTTCCCCGTATTACCTTCAATATATGCCATAATTAAAAACCTTTTGGCTTAAATTTAATATGTTTAACACCTGACTCAATTGTCGATGCTACTTTTAAAACATTATATTCATCTAATTGTTTACCTATAATCTGCATCCCAAGAGGTAAACCTCGTGCCGATAAACCGGCAGGAACCGATACACAAGGTAAACCGGCTAAACTTGCAGGAATAGTAAATAAATCGTTTAAATACATAATAGTCGGATCATTTTGTTTTTCACCAATCTTAAATGCTTCAGACGGGGCAGCCGGTAATAAAATAGCGTCAACTTTTGCGAAAGCATTGTTAAAATCGTTTGCAACTAAGCGACGTACTTTCTGAGCTTTCAAATAATACGCATCCATACAACTAGATGATAGCACATATGTTCCAATCATAATACGACGTTTTACCTCCTCCCCAAATCCGGCTGATCTAGTCATTTCATACATTTCGTCAAGCGTCATATTTTCACGTTCTACCCGAGGACCGTATCTAACGCCGTCATATCTAGATAAGTTTGAAGAAGCTTCAGCCGGTGCTATTACGTAATAAACGGCAACGCCATATTTAGCATGCGGCAGCGTAATATCTACTATTTCAGCACCGGCATTTTTAAGTAGCTCTATAGTATCTTGCCACATTTTCATAATATCAGGTTCGATAATACCGCCTTCACCAAGGCTAAGAGGTACGCCTATCTTCATATTTTTTACCGAACTTCCGATAGCAGATTGTAGCACTGGAACTTCTGTTTTGATTGAAGTGGAATCTTTTTCGTCAAACCCCATCATTGCTTCAAGCATAATGCTACTGTCTAAAACGCTTCTAGTAAATATCCCTGCTTGATCAAGGGAGCTAGCAAACGATACCATTCCATATCTTGAGCAACGTCCGTAAGTGGGCTTGAACCCAACTAAACCCGTAAAGCTTGCAGGTTGACGTACCGAGCCGCCCGTATCGCTACCAAGAGCAGCGGGCGCCATAAATCCGCTAACTGCCGCCGCTGAACCTCCTGAAGAACCGCCTGGAACTAAATCAGCATTATCATCATTTGCTTTCCAAGGGCTAATTACATTTCCAAAACAACTAGTAATATTTGCTGAACCCATAGCAAACTCATCCATATTGGTTTTGCCGAGCATCACACCGCCCTTATCAAAAATATTTTGTGTAACACTTGATTCATAATTAGGTATAAAATTTTTCAGTATATTAGAACATGCCGTAGTTCTAGCTCCTTTCGTACAAAAAAGATCTTTAGCGGCAAACGGGATACCTTCAAGAGTTCGCGGCTGGTTTTGAGCATAATTTTGATCGGCTGCTTCAGCCTGTTTTAAAGCTAAATCAAAAGTTTCGGTAACATAAGCATTTAGGTTTTTATGCTTCTCTATTTGTTTAATATGTGCATTAACTAATTCCGTACTTGTAAAATCTTTATTTTTTAGACCTCTTACACTGTCTGCTACTGTTAATTTGTTTAGTTCCGTCATAATTATTCAACAACCTTTGGAGTGATAAAATATTTTACTTCTTTAGCAAGCTGAGCACTATTTCCGCTTACATTATCAAATAATTTATTTGATAAATCAGAACTTGTAACTTCATCTTCTCGCATTCTAGCATTCATATTAGAAACCGAAGTTAAAGGCTCTATATCTTTGCAATCTATTTCATTTAAAATATCGATCATATCCATAATAGTACTAAGCTGAGTAGAAAATTTTTCTACAGTATCTTCTTCAAATTTTAATCTAGCTAATTTTGCTATTTTCTGTGCTGCTTCTTTTGTAATCATAGTTTTATTATTTTGAGTGGTATAATCTGATGTTATTTCCTTAAAGGCTTGCGTAGCTCTGATGTCATTCTTGCTTGGCATTGTTGCATGGATCAATTCCATCGCTGTCATTCCCGCGAAGGCGGGAATCTAGAAAAATAACTTCAATATTGATACAGAAATTACATATTTGATAAAATAAACATATAAAAAACAAGTTTTTTATATGTTTTACTGGATTCCCGCCTACGCGGGAATGACATAAACAAGTCGTGCAATAACGCCTTCAGTCGCTTAGCTCATGACGATTAGAATCAAACAGTCATTATTTCTTGTTCTTTTTGTTTTATTGCCGAGTCAACTTTACTGCTGTATTCATCAGTTAACTTTTGTACTTGTTCAGATAAGTTATGATGCTCATCTTGTGCAATAATATTTTCTTTTTCTAGCTTTTTAAGTTCTTCGTTGCCGTCTCTTCTAATATTACGTAATGAAATTTTAGTATCCTCACCGTATTTATGAGCAAGCTTTACAAGTTCTTTGCGTCTTTCTTCGGTTAAAGCCGGTATCGGTAGTCTGATTAGTTGACCGTCTGATGATGGAGTTAAGCCAAGATTTGCTACCGTAATCGCTTTCTCTACCGATGATACCATAGATTTATCCCAAACCTGCACATTAATTGTCCGTGCGTCAGGTGTTGTAAGAGATGCAACTTGTGAAAGGGGCATTTTGCTGCCATAAGCTTCCACAGCTACACTATCAAGTAAATTAACTGAAGCTCTACCGGTACGTAAGCCTTTAAGCTCATGATCTAAAACTTTTAGAGCCTTATCCATCTTTTCTTGTAAATTTTTCTTTAACGTTTCTGTGTCCATAATTATTCCTCAATTGTCGTATAATCACCTTTATCTTGTATTACTCTGGCAAAATTTCCTTGTTCTTTTATCGAAAATACCCTTATAGGTAATTTATTTTCTCTTGCAACTGCAATAGCTGCCGTGTCCATGACTTGCAGGTTGTTAGTTATAACATCTTTATAGCTAATAGTGAAATATTTTTTAGCATCCGGATTTTTTTTAGGATCGGAATCATATACGCCGTCAACCTGAGTTGCCTTTAATAAAATATCGCAATTCATTTCGATTGCTCGAAGTACTGCTGCACTATCGGTTGTACAAAACGGGTTACCAGTACCGCCGGCAAAAATTACTATACGCTTTTTTTCCATATGTCTTTTAGCTTTACGGCGAATATAAGGCTCGCAGACACTCATCATAGGAATAGCCGAGAGAACTCTTGTATAGATATCGAGGCTTTCCATAACGTTTTGCAAAGTTAATGCATTAATTACCGTTGCGAGCATACCTATATAATCTGCTGAAGCACGATCCATACCAACGAGTGCTGCATTAATCCCGCGGTAAATATTTCCACCGCCGACTACAATAGCAACCTCTACACCTAAATCAATGACCTCTTTAATATCTCCGGCAATCTTTTTTATTACCTCATATTCATGCCCAAATTGCTTATCTCCCATTAAAGCTTCCCCTGAAACTTTAAGCAAAACTTTTTTATACTTTAGAGTGTTTATATCTGATATCATTTTCTACTTCAAGTTGTTTTTAATAGCTGCTTAATTTTTTTAATCATTATACCTCTTTGTAGGTCAACAATTGATGATTTATCAAGTGCATGCACTAATAGCATATTATTATTTATGTCGAGTGTTACCGTACCAGGTGTTAACGTAATCGAGTTACTATACACTACTTCACCGATTTCTTCTAGTCCTTCTGCATCGATCCACTCAAAAACCGGCTCTATCTCTATCTTTCTTTGCCAAATTATTTTAATAACCGAGAAAGCTGATTTCCATATTTCTAATAATAACCAAGGAAAATATAATATAAATTTAATTTTAGTGAGCATTAACATTTCCGGTTAGCTTGATATTTGAAGTAAAAGGTATCAGCAGCATTATTAATACAAATAATAGCCCTATCATATTAAATATATTATTTATTGCAATTACAAAAGCATCGTTATTCAGTTTACTTGCTAATAACAAGTAAGATGCTTGTTCGGGGTTCAGAACTTTTCCGCTTAATAATTCAGTGTAAGAATCTAGCTGTTCTAATGCCATTATAGAAGTAGACGAGATATTTTCCGATAAATATTGCATAAAGGTTTTAGTATCATTAGTAAGTATAGTGCTGATTGTTGCAAGCCCTACCGCTCCTCCTAGATTACGAGTAAGATTATAAAGCCCGCTAGCATTACCTACTCTTTCTTTTGGCATATTGCCAAGAGCTATATTATTAGTCGGTATAAAACAAAACATTAATGAAAGCCCTCTAACAAATTGAGGAAGCACAAATGCAGCAAATTTAGAATCAGGCGTTAGAAAACTATTCAAATGACATCCAAGAGCAAACCCTCCAAGCCCTATAATAAGCATTATACGTAAATCTACTCCTGCTCCCATCATTCTACCAGCTAGTGGTGCAGATAAAAATTGTGCTCCACCCGTCACCATCATAGTAACCCCGATCTGTAATGTATCATATCCGGCAATGGTAAAGAGAAATAGCGGTAATATATATACTGCCCCGTATAATCCGATACCCATAACGAACGAATAAAGACAGCCAAAAGTAAAGTCTTTATAAAGAAATGTTTTTAAATCTAAAATTGGATTAATAAAGGTTAGTTCTCTAATGATTAATAAAATAAAACCTAAAGCTACTGCAATACTTAAGAATAATATTAAATTATCTTCAAGCCATCCTTTTTTGTTTCCTTCTTCTAAAACATATTGTAATAAGCCAAGCGTTAAAGCCATTAATAATATACCGAGAAAATCAAAGTTTTTCAGTAATTTATAATTTGGTTTATCAAAATCCCCGTATAAAAAAACGACGCTGCAAACAAAAATTCCTGGGATAACATTTAATAAAAACATAAAATGCCATGACAAAATTTCTGTAATATATCCACCGAGTGTAGGTCCTAAAGTAGGTGCAACAGTTACGACAAGCCCAATCAAGATAGTAACGGTAGGACGTTGTGATGCCGGAAAAATTATAAAAACGGTACTAAATACTGTCGGTATCATAGCACCGCCAAAAAATCCTTGTAATGCTCTAAAGATAATCATGGATTCAATATTAGTTGCAAGCGAACATAATACGCTCATAATCGTAAATCCTAAAGCTGCAATAAAATAAGAAATCCTGGTAGAAAGTAACCTTGCTAAAAAGCCGGTAATAGGAATAATGATAACTTCAGCTATTAAGTAAGATGTCTGAACCCAAGAAAGTTCGTCACTTGAAGCAGCAAGACCTGCAGCTATTACAGATAATGAGCTAGCGACAATTTGAATATCAAGTACCGACATAAACATCCCGACAACCATACCAAAAAAAGCAAATAACTGCTTTTTAGAAAGAGCAGGCGGTTGTAAATTATCATTTGACATAATTAAATTATACAGTTTAAATTAAATAAAGTTAATAAGTGACATAAAAATACGTGTTTAAAGTAAAAAATTGTTGTACAACTTTTAATTTTTAATTAAACTATTTATTAGGATATAAGTAGACAAGACCTAATATATCGTAATCATTTTATTTATATTTAGCAAATAATAAATATCTGATTGATTTATTAAAAAATATTTACTATAATATTAACATTTATTAACTGTAACTGATTTATCAATATGCAAAATCCAGCACAAAAAGTTATATCTTTTTCAGAGCATAAATCTGATATAGAACGCATAAAGAAATCAATAGAAGAGGGGTGGGCAATAGTAAAGCTAGTACCTAATAAAGACCGTTTTATCGGATTTTTAGAAAAGATTTCACATGCTGAAGATGAAACAATCTATATTCCTCCAAGAAAAAAGATAATAGTTAATTAACACGAATAGCGAATTATTACATAATCTGCTATTCGGCTTAAAAAGTTGAATATAAAAGGCGAAAGATAGTTTTCATCTTTTATATAAAGCTAAGTATATATTATTTTTTAACAAAAACTTATAGTTCTTTACAAAATATAATGGAATTGCCTAAAAAAGGTGATTTTGTTTTACAGCACTCTTAAAAAGACCTTATTGTATTCCCGTGTAGCATTGTTGCGTGAACCGGTAATACCCACTGTGTCACCTAGTTCGCTTGACCACGGGGGTGATAAAAACAATAAAAAATACTAAGGCCCCCGCTATCTTATTCTCTATCTTCTGCTCTAAGCCTGATAATGCATTGTCATTTACTGCCTTTACTGCTAGCTCCGTTACTTTCTCTATCACTATCATCTTTGCTAGCTGCGCCCCGAACGCTTTCGCTAGTTCTATGACGGTTTTGACTACAAGCTCTCAACCTTTAATCCTTTAAACATTTTGATAGTTCGATACTCATAGGTCTTATAGGTAGAGGTTTATTTTCAGCAAGTGCTTGTTGACGCTCTTTTGTTATCGCTTCCCAACGTCTGTAATCTTCATCTTGTCTTTTCATATCATCAAACTGAGCAAAATAAGTGTCAAGCTTTCCCTCAGCTTTTTTTACTTCACCATCTTTAGTATGTAAAAATTCTATTAAATGCGGAACATCTTCTGAAAAAATTCTTGGAGTACCAATCATTTGTATATAATTTAACATTAAAAGTCCTAATCTACATTTATTTTCTGCAATATATTTAGGATAATTTATTTCTTTATTATCATCCATAAAAACATAATCAAAATATTCTTCTAATACTTCTCCAACATCATATAATTCCCCTAAATGGAAATGATAATATTGATAATGCCTCAACATTACTTCTAGAAATTCTCCTAAATTTTCTAACGTTATATCTTCGACTACTTTAAATTTTGCAGAGTCAAAAAAATATAAATCTATATATTCTTGAATAGTTTTTTTAATATATGTATCTTCTTTATTTATTTTTTCATGCCATAATTTATCTGTCATTGTTTATTTCATTTTGTTATTTCAATAATTTATACCACTTTGAGGTTTCATTAAAGTTTTTATTACCTTATTTTTTAAAACAGCATCTCTCTCTATTTCTTTATATGTCCTTACATGACCATGATATACATTACCACCTGTATTATCAAATATTACAAACTGGTCATTTTTTACATCAACAGCAATAAGTCTTTCAGTATCATTACTTACTTTATAAGTATTTGTTCAAAGCTCCTTCAGAGTCTTTAGGTGCTGGACTTTTTGATCACTTAGATTGATGGTGATAATAAATTATTAGTATTTTAAGTTATTTTTCTGGATACCGTGGTCAAGCCACGGTATGACACGAATGCGTTTTTTGATACATTATTAGTATATCAGGTTTATCACGCCTGTCACAAAATGGTGCTATAGTTTTATTTAGAAAGTGGTGCCAATGTGGGGATTTGAACCCCAGACCTACGCATTACGAATGCGTCGCTCTACCAGCTGAGCTACATCGGCTGAAATATCATTATATTTATGTTGAGATTAAGAAATTGTTACTGGATAAGTTTTTTATTGTCATACCGCGATTGGTGAGTTAGATCCAGTAAAATTTGATTACTACAAATTGTTTTTATGGATCCCGTGGTCAAGCCACGGGATGACAATAAATACATTTACCGATCCATGCAACAATGCCTAGCGAGAATGAAGCCATACAGCAAGGTTCAAAGCACTCTTAAAGATGCGTCGAAAACCTTAAATGGAAATGCTGCGTATCATCGTATTTCTTCTTCTTAACCGGGAAGCCCCAATCCATTCTGATCGGTGCAAAACGTGTTACCCAAATAAAGCCAAAACCAATAGAAGCTCTAAGCGATTTATCGTTATAAAAGCCGTTTGGAGTTTGATATTGTTTCTTATTTAAACCTACTCCCCATACGCTTCCTAAATCCATAAAGACTGCACCCGTTAAATTAAACTCTTCAGGTACAGGAGTTGGGAAATTAAGCTCTGTTGAAAATGTATAATATCGTTCCCCGCCAAGTCCTTCATTAGTAACTTTTTCACGAGGTCCGACCCCACCGCTTGCAAAGCCTCTTAAACTATAATCACCTAAATTAAAGCGATCGGAAATTCTAATAATTTTTCCGCCAAGTCCTGCAATATCACCACCGGAAGCAGATAAGTTTAAAGTAAGTTTGTTATGTATGAAAGATTTATAATATTTACCTTCAACTTCATGTTTTATATATTTGTTATCACCTCCGACACCGGCGAATTCTTGGGTACCACTTACTAAATAACCGTTCTTTGGTACAATTCTGTTATCCCTTTGATCATAGGTAATAGTATGTCCTATAGCAGAAGTAATGAATCTTCCCATTTGCTCATTTAAGAATATTGAACTTGATGGAGATGGTGCACTTAAAATATCACGTTTGATTAAATAATCTATTTCGTGACCTAAATCCTCTTTAATTTCATAACCAAGAGAAGTTTTTACTCCTATAGAGTGTAACTTATAGCTTTGATCGGTCGTATTTAATACACTAGCACCGCGTCCGGTATAGTTTCTAAATGCGTTTACACCAAGTGATAAATCACGATCTAAAAAGTGAGGCTCAGTAATACCACCGTAATAGCTTGTACTGTTTTTACTTACTTGTACACCGGCATTAAGCAGTTTACCGGTACCGACTAAATTACGCTCTAGGAAAGAGAAACGTCCAAATAAGCCGCCGGCAGTATTATATCCTAAATCAAAGCCTATAGAAGAAGTAGATTTTTCATCAACTTCAACATTGACGTCATATTTATCTTTTGCTTTAGTCGGAGCTAAGCTAATTGCTACTTTCTCAAAATAATCTAAATTTCTAAGATTACGCTCACCTTTTTCAATATATGAACGGTTAATTATATCGCCTTCTTCTGTTTTAAATTCCCTTCTTATAACATGATCTTCAGTTTTAAGGTTATTAATAATATTAATTTTATTAATATAAACCTTATCGGCTTTCTCAATAATAAATTTAATATCTGCAGTATGATTAGCATTTTTCATTATATCCGGATAAACATTTACCGCAGGGTAACCGTTTGCTGTAAAATATTCTCCGATTTTTTCAGCTATATCATCAACCGTTTTCATATTGAAAACCTTGCCTTGCTTAATATTAACAATTTTATTAAGTGGTGTTATATTTATATTAGTTAATTTATTGTCTATCGTAACATTACCGAAGCTATATTTTTCTCCCTCTTCAATGGAATATGTAAGGGTAAAATATTCTTTAGTATTATTGAGCTCTACCGATGCCGAAATTACTCTAAAATCTGCAAAACCTACAGATTGATAAAATTCTCTTAGTAATTCTTTATCATACTCCACTCTATCAGGATCGTAAGTATCGTTACTTTCTAAAAAACGAAACCAACGAGATTCTTTAGTTAAAACAATAGATTTGAGTTCTGAATCGCTATAATTTTCATTACCGCTAAAATAAATATATTTAATACCGGTTTTTGGTCCTTCTGCGATATCAAAAATAACCTTAACCCTGTTGTTTTCTAAATTCTCAATTTTAGGTGTTACCGTAGTAGCAAAACGTCCGCTACGTTTATAAATTTCTAATATTTTCTTTACGTCTAATTCAATTTTAGCTTGGCTAAGAGATTCGCCAGACATTGTATAAATTTCTTTAGCGAGCATATTAGTTTTGATTTTAGAATTACCGCTAAATACTACGCTACTTATAAAAGGCGTTTCAGTAACGCCCACTATTAAATTACCGTCATTTGTTATATACATATTTATATTTCTAAAAAGTGAGGTGGCATATAAACGTTTTATTGCCTCATCTTCTTTAGAACTATTATAAGTTTCTCCTACTTTAAGCTTTAAATAGCTTTCAACAGTAGAACGCTCAACCCTATGGTTACCTTCGATAGTTATTTTACGAATTACAGAGTCAGCTAATGAAATATGATAATAAAAAATCGTTAATAATAAAATTGTTAACTTGCTAATTGATTTGATTTTCACTTAAAACCTTCTTTAAGATTTAATTTAAATTTCTAATGTTTAAATACGATGTCATACCGTGGCTTGACCACGGTATCCAAAAAAACAATACTAATAATCTTGATATTTCTAACTGGATCCCGTGGTCAAGCCACGGGATGACAGATGCATTTAAACATAATTAATGTACTCCACTATAGTGGATAATATTAGTCAGAGCAAGTAAATCTATTATAATACCGTTAAGAAAATAAATTTTGTATATCGTTGGAAACAGAGATTATAATAAGGAAAATTATTATTGCCGCTCCTAATTGTAACAAAATATTTTTAGTTTTAGGATTCGGTAATTTACCGGTAATTGCTTCATAGAGTATAAATACTAAATGTCCTCCGTCAAGGACCGGTATAGGTAATAAGTTAAGTAACCCTAAATTAACAGAAAGCATTGCTATAAACAGCAGATACATTTCAGCCCCTTTCGCTATAGATTTTCCTGACTCTTTAGCAATAGCTACCGGTCCTCCTATCTCATCAAGCGAACGTTTTCCTACAATCATTTGCGATATTGCTTTTAGGGTTAAAGCTGACATATCTATAGTAGCATTAATAGCTTCCCAAAATCCTTCTAAAATTCCTATTTTGGTATGAATAAATTCATTTTTAGCTACAATACCGATACGGAGAGTTTTCTTAACTTTCTTTTCTTCAGGAGGCGATATAATTATTTCTTCAGGCATTATATTAACAGTAAATTCTTCACTTTTTCTTTCTATAGTTAAAGTAGAAGAACTAAAGCCGCTAATTAATATTTCTTGTTGTACATCACTAAAATTTTTAACCGATTTATTATTAGCCTTAACAATTTTATCTCCTTCTCGTAATCCTGCTCTCTCTGCTGGTGATGAAGCTATTACCTCGCCTATTATAGGAGGAATCCCTGTTTTTCCAAAGTAACAATAAAAACCTGCAAATATTATTATGGCAAGTAAATAATTAATTAACGGACCTGCTGCAACTATTAAAAAACGTTCTAAACAAGATTTAGCATAAAAAGCTACTTTTTCGTTAACTTCTTTAGTCTTATCCATAAGGCTGCGATCATAGCCGTAAATCTTGACATAGCCGCCAAGCGGTACAAGGCAAATCTTCCACCTGACTCCTTTTCTGTCGGTAATACCTATCAGTTCTTTACCGAAACCTATTGAAAATTCTTCAATTTTTACATTAAAATATCTAGCGACGCAGTAATGCCCAAGTTCATGGATAAACACCAAGATACTAATGGTTATAATAAATCCGATTATAGATAGCATAAAATTTTTATTAATTTACAAGTATATTTGTATACAAGTTTATGAGTATACAAGTAAGTAGTTTTAAAGTATAATTTAGTAATCTTAAACTTTTTTCTGTATTATCTGTATTATGAGTTCAAATAAAATTAATAAAAAGTCGATTGCACGTATTGCAGCAGTGCAGGCTATTTATCAAAACATATTGCAAAATAACGAAGATATGGATGATATCATGCAAAATGTACTTTCTTTTTATCAAAATGATAGTTCTATAACAAATTTACCGGACAATTTAAAAATATCATTAAGTATAAGTCATTTTAAAATGCTGGTAAAGTCAGTATTTGAAAATATTAATAAACTAGATGAAATTATTGACAATCATTTAACAAATGATAAAGATCCTGCACATATGCCGATCTTGCTCCGAGCTTTATTGCGTGTTAGTATATGTGAGCTATTATTTTGCCCTACTACGCCGGCTAAAGTAGTAATCAATGAATATACAGATATAGCAAATGATATGTTAAATGAGCATGAAATTGGTTTTGTTAATTCGGTATTAGACAAAATAGCACAAGAGCATACTCGTTTAATTTGAAAAATTGGCTACGTCATCATACAAGAACGAGGGTACTCACGTATTATTATACGCTCCGTTCCTCGTCTTGTGGATTCCTTGCTCTTTTCCAAATTAAACTTCGTCTACTTATTCTTCATTTATTTATAAGATTTTATGACAAATAATTTAAGCGGTTATAGAAATAAATTCGTTAGAGTTAAGACTTCTAAAAAGCGTACTGTCTCCTCTAATAACTGGCTAAAACGCCAATTAAACGATCCGTATGTTGCAAAAGCGCGCATTGAAGGCTTTAGATCAAGAGCTGCATATAAACTACTTGAAATTCATGAGAAATTTAAACTTTTCACTCCTAATATGAAAATTGTTGATCTAGGAGCAGCTCCTGGTGGATGGAGTCAGGTAGCGTCTAAGCTTATTAAAGCTTCGGATAATAGCCTAAATAATAAAATAATCTCTATCGATTTATTAGAAATCGAACCTATTGTCGGAGTTGAGTTTTTTCAAAAAGGCTTTTTTGAAAAAGATGCGGAAGAATTAATTATTCAGGCTTTAGACGGTAAAGCTGATATAGTAATGAGTGATATGGCATCAAATACTATAGGCCATAAAACTACCGACCATATAAGAACCTTACTTTTATGTGAGCAAGCTTTTGAGTTTGCTGTAAAAGTGCTAAAACCCTCCGGTCATTTTATTGCTAAAATCTTTCGTGGCGGTGCAGAAAACGAATTATTAAATAAAGTGAAGCGTGAATTTAGAACGGTGAAACATTTTAAACCTTCATCCAGCCGTAGCGAATCTACGGAGATCTATTTAGTTGCTCTAAATAAGAAATAATAGACTTTTTGCATAACTTGCTTCTAAGGGTAATTTGTGCGTCGATCCGGTACTCGCATCTGTGCGAACTAAAGTGTACGCTGCAGCGGCAAGCGTTTCCGTGTCTCCTTCAAATTTCTCCTTATTAGCCACGTTATGTAAGAAGTCTAATGAATATGAAAGGCGAAAGGTGATTTTTGCCTATCAAATTTACTATATATATGTTATTTTTTTATTTAACATACTAGATGATAATTACTTATATCTCCTGTTGTTTTGACTTCTTGAGCATATTCTTGACTGCAGCTTTGAAAACCATTATACATCTCAACTAAATTAGCCCCAGTTTCAGTTTCAACTATTTGAGTATATAAATTATTTTTTAAATTTAGAGTATATAATGGCCTGAAAAATCAAGACAAAATATATGAACAATGTACTTGGTAATGTTGCTTAAAATTAAGCTGCTATTTGTTCATAATGTTGTACGTAATCCAGATAAACATTCATAGGTTTTTTATACCCAATACTTGAATGGAATCT
>NZ_CBCDJS010000001.1:0-38711 GCF_965035265.1 Rickettsia sp. | reverse complement strand
TCTAATACTATCTTGGTCTTTTCTTCGGCACTGAAATTCCGAAACTGTTTCTTAGTCATTCTTACCTCTTAAGTTATTTGGTCTATTCTAACTTATTACCAAGCAAACCTAACTATTTTTTTGTTCAGTTTTTTCAGGCCATTATAATTAAAGATTCCGGTTATCAGGAATACGGTACTTCTTTCCAAAACCTAACTATTCAGAAGCGTCAATACAATAAGGTTGAGGGTATACTTGGCGGTGAAATTAAAACAACCTTCTATAAGGATGAATTTATAATTAAACCGCAAGTTCATGCCTTTATTAATTACGACTTTAAAGGTAAAACGCCGGCAATCGTTGCAGATCTTAACGGTCTTAATGAGCCTCTACCGGTACCGACACCTAAACCTACTAAAATGCTATATGATTTAGGAGCAGGTGTAGTACTTACGAAAGGTAGAATGGAGTGCATTATGGGCTGAACTTAGCTAAAAAATACCATGCTCAGTCCGGTACGCTAAGACTTAAAGTAAACTTCTAAAATTCTACTCACCAATAGCAAATTACTTTTGTAATTTGCTATTGGTGATAATTTTATGAATTATAGCATATCTAAATCAACATTTAGAACAGTACTTAGTTTTTTAGTGTATCTATTGTACCTGTTCGTAATCCTTTTTCAATAGATGAGATATATTGCTTAGTTTTGCCAATTTTAATAGCTAATTGTTCTTGAGATAACCCTCTATATTCACGATAAACTTTAATAGGGTTTTCACCGTTTAGAATTTTTTGTACCAATTCTTCAGGAAAATATTCTTCATTTTTGGCTATAGCTTCAGCGTATAATGTTTCATCAGTAATACGTTGTTTTGTATTGATAAGTTCCTGATATTCATTAAAAGGTATGACAACAAAAGCAGGCTTTCCTTGATATTCTATTATATGTTTATTACTCATTTATATACTTCTCCTCTAACATCAACATTGATTATTAGAATTTCTAACTTTCCTTTATTTATTCATTTAAGAATATTAGTCAACACATTGTTGACTAATGCTAAGTAAGCATGAAACTTAAATTAAATAATAAGTTGAATTTGTGCAAGATTTATTATATTAGTATTTGTAATTATTTTTCGGGAATTGTGATAGTTTTTATGGTAATTGCATGTAGTTTTTTATTTAATATTTCAGACAGGGCGTTTTTTACTAATTTATGTTGATTAATTAAAGAAAGTCCATTAAATTGAACATCTGATATTTCTAAGGCATAATGGTCTTGATCTCCTACTAAATCAGTAATTTTTATTATACTGTTTGGAAAAGATTCCTTAAGTATTTTTTCTAACTCTTCTGCAGATATTGCCATTATTTTATCAATATTAATTTAAATATTAATTAAAGTTTTTTTTGTTAAAGTAAAGCTTTATATGAATTTTTATTATAGAATTTTAAACATTCATTGATAAACTCTACTCTTATGCATATAATAATTAATATTATTATGTCATTTATTAATTATTATGAAAAAAGAAACTGAAGAATTAAAATTATTTATCTTAGAATGTTTGAGTGAGAAAAAAGCAGAAGATATTGAGGTAATTGATTTAACAGGAAAACATAAATTAGCCGATTATATTATATTTGCTAGCGGTCGTTCGACTAAAAATGTTGGAGCAATTGCTGAATATGTAGCTTTAGAATTAAAAAATAATGCCGGTATAAATAGTAATATTGAGGGGCTTGGTAAATCAGAATGGGTACTAATAGATGCAGGTACTATTTTAATTAATATTTTTTATCCTGAAGCACGGAAGCATTTTAAGCTAGAAGAAATTTGGAAAAAATGAACGATCATATTCTTATTAACGTTATAATTTTACTCGGTACTGCGGTTTTTATCGTGGCTATACTTAAGCGTCTTAGATTAAGTCCGGTACTTGGTTACTTAATTGCGGGAGCTGCAATAGGTGATCACGGTTTAAAAATCGTAACATACGATCAAACTAAGTTACTAGGTGAACTTGGTGTAGTATTTTTATTATTCGCTATAGGACTTGAGTTATCTTTTGAGCGATTAAAAGCTATGAGGCGATATGTCTTTGGTCTCGGTAGTTTACAAGTTTTAACGACTACTATAGTGATTGCCGGTGCAATGGTACTTATAGACGGTAATAGTAGTGCGGCTATTATTACCGGCGGCGGTCTTGCTCTTTCATCTACGGCACTTGTTATGCAGGTTATTGAGGAAAATCGTAGTCAATCAACGCAAATAGGAAGAATCTCTTTGGCTATTCTTTTACTGCAAGATTTAGCCGTAGTGCCATTACTTGTAATAGTTCCGCTACTTGCCGATAGCAATAAAGCCTCTCTTGCAACAGCTCTTGGTATTGCACTCTTAAAAGCCGTAACAGCTTTACTTACAATATTTATTTTTGGTCGTGTTTTACTTCGTCCTGTATTTTCATTTATTTCATCAGAAAGTAATAATGCAAACGAGTTGCCTATTGCGATGACTTTGTTAATAGTACTTTCTGCTGCTTGGGCTACCGAAACATTTGGTTTATCTCTAGCTCTAGGAGCATTTGTTGCCGGAGTATTAGTTGCGGAAACTGAATTTAGATTGCAGGCGGAAGAAAGTATTTATCCTTTCAAAAGTTTATTTTTAGGATTATTTTTCATGACCGTCGGTATGAATATCGACGCATTAGAAATGTATGAAAAAATATCTCATATTCTTACTTTATCTATTGCTTTAATAGGTATAAAAACCTTAATCATAACGGCTTTTTGTATTTTATTCGGTTTTAATAAAGGAGTTGCTTTTTATTCAGGCTTATTATTATCGCAAGGCGGAGAGTTTGGTTTTATATTATTCAGTTTAGGTAAAGATAGCGGAATATTAGAGGAAAGTACTGCTAATATATTATTACTCGTAGTTACTTTTACTATGGCACTTACTCCGTTACTCGCAGCTTTAGGGAAAAAGATTGCGGAGAAAGTTGATAAAGGGCTCGGTAAAACTCCGACTCAAATGATTGAGCTTGGTGCAAGAGATTTAACAAACCATATTATTATTGCTGGTCTTGGTAATACCGGTAAAATGGTAGCAAGAGTTTTGGAAGCAGAAGGTGTAAGTTACGTAATACTTGATTTAGATGATGATAGAGTTAAAGAAGAGCTATCAAACGGTTTGTCGGTTTTTAAAGGTGACGTATCGCAAGCCGATACTCTAAAGGCGTTAGGTACGGAAAGAGCATTCGCTATAATACTTACTATGAATAATCAAGTAACTATCAAGAAATCGCTTAAGACAATTAGCGGTAATTATCAAGATATACCGGTTGTCGTTAAGTTAAAGAATTTAAAAAATGCTAGAGAATTTTATGATTTAGGAGCAACAACTATTATTCCGGAAAGTTATGAGACGGGCTTACAAATCGGTGGAACAGTCTTAAAACATATAGGTATTAGTGAGCAGGAAATTAATAGAATAAAAGTACAATTTAGGCTCGGTAATTATATAATAGCAAAAAAAGAGGATGTTTTATCTGAAGCGGAAGATAATGATTAAAGTTTTTATCATTTTAATTACGATAATATTATCAACAACAATTAATGCCGATAACAAAAAATTGCCTATTCCGAGATTTGTTTCAATAAAATCTAATGAAGTAAATGCAAGAAGCGGACCAACCGCTAAATCTGCTATAGAGTGGGTTTTTATTAAAAAAGGTGAGCCGGTAGAAATAATTACCGAGTACGAGCAATGGCGGCAAGTGCGTGACATTAACGGCGAAGGTGGCTGGATACATTCGAGCGTTTTATCAGGTAAAAGATCAGTAGTTATTACCTCTGATAAGGAAATAGAGCTTACCAAATCTGCCGATCCTAAAAGCCGAGTTATAGCAAAATTAATGCCCAAGGTTCGCTGTGGTTTGAAAAAATGCAAAGAACAATTCTGCCAAATTACATGTAAAGATTATACGGGCTGGATCTCAAAGGAAGTAATTTGGGGAGTATATGATGATAATGATAGGTATTAGTACAAACATTTAATAATAAAATTATTTACTACCTAAGGTTAATTTGCTATATATAAAAATTTACTAAAGATATAATTATTTATGCAAAGATATTTAGACGGTACAAATGATGTCGCATTTAAAAAACTATTTAGCGATAAAGTAAAATTAATAAATTTACTTAATGCTATTCTTAAATTACCTAAGGGAGATAAGATCACAGATTTAAGCTATCTAACTACCGAACAATTGCCGTTATTTCTTGAAGGGAAAAGAAGTTTGTTCGATCTAAAAGTTAAAGACGAAACCGGTAGATGGTATATAATCGAAATGCAGCGTAAAATGGAGAAAGATTATCTTAATAGAACGCAGCTTTACGGTTGCTATACTTATGTTAGTCAAATTAAAAAGGGCATGAAGCATAAGGATTTATTGCCGGTAGTAATAATTGCTATCATAGGAACAAAAGCTTTGCCTGATGAATTGCCGTATATTAGCTATCATCATATAAAAGAAAGCAATACCCATAAACAATATTTATTTTCATTAACTTATGTGTTTATTGAATTAGGAAAATTTAAAAAAAATGATCTTAAAGATGATACCGATGAATGGTTGCATTTATTAAAATATGCTTCGCAAGAGCAAGAACCACCAAAAGAGATTAAAAATGAAATTGTGTTATCGGCATATGCAAGTTTAGAGCAATATAAATGGACAGAGCAAGAGCATGATGATTATTTTAGGACTGAAATGGCTATACAACAAGAAATAGACAAGTTTGAGGAAAAGTTTAATGCCGGTATGGAGAAGGGAAAAATTGAAATAATAAAGAAAATGCTAACTAAAAAAATACCTATAGAAGAAATACATGAGATGACAGGAATATCCATAGAAGAAATAAAGAAGCTAAAAGCAGAAATATAAAATATAGATATTTAAATGAAGACCGAATTTCCTGAACGTTCTATTAGAGTTAGAGCAAAGATTAGTTATATTGTAGGCCAAATTCTAGGTGTCGCAAGAGATAAAATTGCTATGATTATCTTATACGGCTCTTTTGCTAGGGGTGACTGGGTGCGTGATCTGCTCAACGGTTATCATAGTGATACTGATATTTTGGTAATTCTAAAAAAAAGTAAATATAAGGGGCATGCTGTTTTAAGGCTAGAAGATGATATATATAAAAGATTAGAAAAGATGGGAGTAACAAAAGATCAGATTGTCCCATACGATTCAGAGATATCTATAATTCTTGAATCAATAGAGGAAGTAAATAGGCAATTAGAAAAAGGACGTTATTTCTTCACCGATATTAAAAGAGAAGGTATTCTTTTATATGATAGCGGTGAATTTACACTTAGCGAAGCTAAAGATTTGCCTTGGAGTGAAGTGAAAGAAATTGCTAAAGATAATTATGACTATTGGTTTAGTAGAGGTAAAGGTTTTTTAAAAGGGGCAACTACTTATTTAAACGATTTGGAGTATGCTTTATCAGCCTTTTCGCTTCATCAAGCTACCGAAAGTTTTTATAGTACTATTTTATTAGTTTTTTCTAATTATAAACCTAAATTGCATGATATAAAAAAGTTAGGTAGTAGGGTACGAAAATATCATATCGAGCTATTGCAAGTATTTCCTACGGCAACGCCGGAGCAAGAGGAATGTTTTAAATTACTACAAAAAGCTTATGTTGATGCAAGATATGATAAAAACTATAAAATTACAAAAGAACAGCTCCTTTATCTTACCCAGAGAATAGAAAAATTAAAAGAAATCACCGAAAGAATCTGCACAGCAAGAATTAATCAGTAAACAGTTCATTAAAATTATAAAGAGAGACAAATGTTTAATAGTTGTATAGATCAGTTTATAGAGATTGAGGGAAAACTTATTATACCGCGTACTACTATATTTTTAGCATTATTTGATGCAATAAAAGAAAAAAACTTAGAAATACTTACAAATTTTATTAAATCTGATAAATTTAGTGTACATGATAAAAACGGTCATGGAAATACAGCATTATGTATTGCTGCTGAAAAAAATAATCTTGGAGCTGCTAAAATCTTAGTTAAGTATGGAGCTGATATAACTGCTCTAAATGGAAAAGGAGAAACTCCCATATCTCTATTTACTAAACACTGTAATAAGAAAGCTATAATTTTTTTGCTTAATAAATATTTAAATTCAAAGGTGAAAGATTATGAATTAAGTCCCTCATTCTATGAAACATTACATAATGCGATTGAGGATATTAAGACTGAAGATGATTTAAATATTAAAAATGAAAAAGTGCAGAATTTTGTACATGAGTTTAATATACAGGTACAAAATTTACATAGCCTTTTAGAGCTACCAGGAAATGATTTACCACACTGGGATACAATATAAAAGTTTGTAACAAAGCCTTACCGTCAGTACGCAGCTTAGCTGGATGACATATCTATTATTCAATTTTTTTGCTAAAAAACGCGCAATCACATCTCCACTTAGTCATTATCCACGCAAATTTAATATCCAATATTAAATTTACATGGATGAAATAATGCGTCGTTAAGGGGCATTGCCTAGGCTCTGTGAAGATTTCTAAAAAGATTTAATTTTGGCTCTTTTTTGCTACAAATTATAAGATTTTTTTGAAATATGAATAACTATTCCTTCAAAAATCTTATTAATTTTCGCTAAAAAAATACCTCAAAATGACAAATCAATTAGAAATCTTCACAGAACCTAGAAAAAGTTGTTTTATAGTGTAGTTTAGCCTTTCGATGGCATTCCCGCGAAAGCGGGAATCCACTAATTAAAAGATATAAATACAGTAAGTTTTTAAAACTAAAAGCTCGGTTTATTTCGCTTTTTTCTGGATTCCCGCTTTCGCGGGAATGACATCGAGCTGGTTTTTTGAGCCATGAACAACGCCAATGTCTGCTCGCAAAGTATGGTTGCGTGGAGCGGCTTTTCAGTTGTCGTCCCGCGACTTGATCGCGGGATCCAGTTAAAAATACTAACATTATAGTATTTTTAGTTGTTTTTATGGATACCGTGGTCAAGCCACGATATGACACCGAGTGCTTTTTTATATCCAAGCAACAATGCCTCCTCGCAATGACGGGGGCTTTTAAAGATATCTATAGTTATTGAGTAATGCCCATCAAGGTTTTAGTTTAAAGATTGATAAAATTAATTAAATATAGTATAATATAAAACTTTTTATATTATACTCGATGAATTTCAAAAATTGGCGTTGTCGTTCTACAAGAGCTTCGGTGCTCACGTATTAAGTATACGCTCCGCTCCTCGACTTGTGAACTCCTTGCTCTTTTTGAAGTTGATCTTCGTATACTAGGCTATGTGAAGGAAAATTAAATTATTTATATTTTTAGATATTTTTGAGCGAAAATTAATAGGATTTTTGCAGTAATAGTTGTTCCTATTTCAAAAAAATCTTATAATTTACAGCCAAAAAAAGCAAAAATAGATTAAATTAATTTTCCTTCACACAGCCTAGGCTTTTTTAAATATATGTATGTAAAATTATGAGTAAGAAGCTTTATATTAAGACCTACGGATGTCAGATGAATGTTTATGACTCCGTTAAGATGCAGGATTTGCTTTATCCTTTCGGTTATGAACCCACAGAAAATATTGAAGAAGCAGATGTTATTATTCTAAATACCTGTCATATCAGAGAGAAAGCAGCCGAGAAAACTTATTCAGAACTTGGGCGTATTAAGAAACTGCAAGATGCAAGAAAAAAACAAGGCTTAAGCTCTGCAATAATAGTTGTAGCCGGTTGTGTTGCACAGGCGGAAGGCGAAGAAATTTTCACAAGAACTCCTTATGTCGATATTGTAGTGGGACCGCAATCTTACTATAATTTACCGGAATTAATCTCTAAAGTCGTCAGACATGAAAAGCATTTAATTGATCTTGATTTTGTTGAAGAAGCAAAATTTGATAATTTACCGGAGCAATTATATCCGCAAGGAGCGAGCGCCTTTATATCGGTACAAGAGGGGTGCGATAAATTTTGTACTTTCTGCGTAGTGCCTTATACTAGAGGTGCTGAATTTTCAAGAAATGTAGAGCAGGTTTACAGAGAAGCACTAAAAGTAGTTAGCAGTGGTGCTAAAGAGATAACCCTACTCGGTCAAAATGTTAATGCCTATCACGGCAAAGGTCCTGCAGATAAAATATTTAGTCTAGCCGATTTACTGGGACATCTAGCACAAATCCCAAATTTAGAGAGATTGCGTTATATGACATCACACCCGATAGATATGACGGATGATCTGATAAAACTACACGGCACTGAGCCTAAATTAATGCCGTTTTTACATCTACCGGTGCAATCAGGTTCAAATAAAATATTAAAAGCAATGAACCGTAAGCATGATCGGGATTATTATTTTGATATAATTAGCAGATTAAGAGAAGCAAGGCCCGATATAGTTTTATCCTCTGATTTTATTGTCGGGTTTCCCGGTGAAACAGATGAAGATTTTGAAGATACTTTAGATTTAGTACGCCGAGTAAAATACGGTCAGTGTTATTCATTTAAATATAGTCCTCGTCCAGGTACCCCTGGAGCAACTAGAACTGATCAAGTCCCTGAGCATGTAAAATCAGAGAGATTAACTATATTGCAAAAAGAACTCACGACTCAGCAGCTAGCTTTTAATGAAAGTTGTGAGGGTAGTATTATGCAAGTTCTATTCGACCGCAACGGTAAATTCGACGATCAAATAATAGGTAAAACTCCATACATGCAGTCCGTATATATCCAAAATCCTAATAAATCTTTACTTGGTAAAGTTGTTGATGTAAAAATTACTAAAGCATCAAGTAATAGTTTAACCGGTGAGATATTATAAACCATGTATAAATCTCTATTTTTTTGTTTAAAAATCTTTGCCGTACTTATTTTAGTAGGTTGTGGGATTACTGCTTACATAATATATCACTATTCACGTGATTTACCTGATTATTCACAGTTTGCACGTTATTATCCCCCGTCAGTAACTCGTATCTATTCTCATGACGGAAAATTAATGGAAGAATATGCTTTTGAGCGTCGTGTATTTGTACCGATCAATAGCGTACCAAGTTCATTAATAGAAAGTTTTATTGCAGCTGAGGACAAGAATTTCTATAACCATCCAGGTGTTGATTTGCTTGGAATAATTAGAGCAGCATTTTTAAATATATCTAATTATCTACATCATAGACGTATGGAAGGAGCTTCTACTATTACGCAGCAAGTGGTCAAAAATTTTCTACTAACTAACGAGGTTTCTCTTGAACGTAAGATTAAAGAAGCGATTCTTTCTTATATGATTTCAAGAGTATTTACTAAGAATCAAATTTTAGAATTATATCTTAATCAAACATTCTTTGGTCGAGGTGCATATGGTGTTGCAACAGCTGCACAGAATTATTTTAATAAATCGGTAGAAGAGCTTACCATTGCAGAATCAGCTTTTATTGCAGCACTGCCTAAAGCTCCTTCCGAACTTAATCCTGAGAAAAATTATGCTAGAGTAAAAGGGCGTCGTGACTATGTAATAACACGTATGTTTGAAGACGGTTATATAACAAGAGATGCTGCGAAAGAAGCCATAGACAGTCCAATAATTTTACGCAAACGAGCTAAAGAAGAAACGGTTACGGCTGATTATTATGCCGCACAAGCGCGAGAAGAAGTAATTAAAATGCTAAATAGTAAGGAAGAATTTTATACAGGCGGGCTTACTATTATTACTTCTTTAGATGCAAAGATGCAAAAATTTGCTGAAGATTCACTCCGAAAAGGTCTTAGGGAGTTTGATAGAAAGCGTGGTTTTAGAAAACCTATTACTAATATTTCTCTTGATAATTGGCAAGAAGAGTTAAAAAAATTACCTACGCCTCAATCGCTTTTAGAGTATAAATTAGCTGTAGTTCTAGATGTAGCCGATAACCAGGCAGAGATTGGACTTATAGATGGCAGCAAATCTAAGATTCCTATTGCTGAAATGAAGTGGGCAAGAAGTAACCTTAAATCAGTTAAGGCTTTGCTTAAAAAAGGTGATGTAATAGTGGTTGAACCCATAAAAGATGCTCTTTATGCTTTGCGTCAAATTCCTGAAGTAAACGGGGCTATTATGGTTATGAACCCAAATACCGGACAGGTACTTGCAAGCGTCGGCGGTTATGATTTTTCCACAAGTAAATTTGATAGAGTGACTCAAGCACTTCGTCAACCAGGTTCTTTGAGTAAAACCTTTGTTTATCTAGCAGCTCTTGAAAACGGTATTAAGCCGAATCAGATTTTTAACGATGGGCCTATTGAGATTTCGCAAGGCCCTGGGATGCCTAGTTGGCGTCCTAAAAATTATGAAGGTAAGTTTTTAGGTGAAATCACTATGCGTGCTGGACTTGAAAAATCCCGTAATCTTATAACCGTAAGAGTAGCAACTGCCGTTGGGCTTACAAAAATCGTTGATATAATTAAGCGCTTCGGTATTAATAATGAACCGAAAAAAGTCTATTCTATGGTACTTGGTTCAATTGAAACAACGCTTAGCAGAATGACTAATGCTTATGCAATTATTGCTAATGGCGGTAAGAAAGTTGAACCTCATTTTGTAGAATTAATTAAAGACCGTAACGGTAAAATTATTTATAGGCGAGATGATAGAGAATGTCCTTCTTGTAATGTTTCAGATAGCAATCTAGATACTGCAATATTAGAAATACCCAAAGAAGATATCTATAGAGTTACGGATGAAGCTAGCAACTATCAAATTACCTCGTTTTTAACAGGGGCAATAGATAGAGGAACCGGCTATGCTGCTAAGAAGTTAGGAAAAATTATCGGCGGAAAAACCGGTACTAGTAACGATAGTAAAGATACGTGGTTCGTAGGTTTTACACCAAAAATAGTAGTTGGTAGTTATGTTGGCTACGATACACCGAAAGAGCTTGGCAAAAGAGCAACGGGTTCAAACGTTGTATTGCCGATTTTTATTGATTTTATGAGTAACGCTTATAAGGATGAACCGGTATTACCTTTCAAAGTCCCAGATTCAATAAAATTACTAGCCGTAGATAGAGCGACCGGTAAAATTACACCAAGCGGCACAGTTATGGAAGCATTTAAAGTAAATAATGTTCAGATGCTTGAGAACGAAGATATGATCGATAATCACGATAATAATGATATTTTCGATTATGTGCCGAGTATAAAGGATCAGTCCCAAGAGATTTACTAGTATTATACGAAATGTGTTAAAATCGTCATTGCGAAGCCACGAAGTGGCTGTGGCAATCCAGTAAAAATAATAAAAAAATTCTGATTTACAGAATTTTTTACTGGATTGCTTCATCAAAACTTACAGTTTTTCCTCGCAATGACGAAAAACAGACCATACAGACAAAACCACCTATTTTTATTTTAACCTATGAAAAAAATTATTTTATATCTAACTGCCCTAATATCACTTACTATATCTTTTATAACTAAAGCGGATTGTTTTCTAGTTAAAGAAAATGATAAATTTATAAAACAAGAAGGTAGTTGCGAGTCCCGTTATGCTCCATGCTCAACATTTAAAATTGCTATAAGTTTAATGGGTTATGACGACGGGTTTTTAATTGATGAAACTCATCCAAAATTACCTTTTAAAGAAGGATATGCTGACTATCTTGAAGTTTGGAGGCAACCTCAAACACCTAAAGACTGGATGAAGAATAGCTGTGTTTGGTATTCTCAGGTTATTACCAAAGAATTAGGTATTGAAAAATTTCGTGATTATGTAACAAAATTTAATTACGGTAATCAGAATATTTCCGGCGATAAAGGAAAGAATAACGGTTTAACTAATGCATGGCTTTCGAGTTCTTTAGAAATTTCGCCGGAAGAACAGTTAACTTTTCTTCAAGAACTAGCAGAGAATAAATTACCTGTAAGTGTTAAAGCCCAAGAAATAACCAAAAATATTTTGTTTATGGAAGATTTTGTAGATGGTTGGAAGCTTTACGGTAAAACAGGCAGCGGTAATAAACTTAGTCAAGATAGAACCGTAAAGTTAAAAGATAAACAAATTGGATGGTTTATAGGTTGGTTACAGAAAAATGACAGAACAGTTTTCTTTGTACATTTCATTGAAGATAATAAAACTTATGATTCTTATGCAGGACGACGCTCTAAAGAAGCAGCAAAAGAAAAGCTAAAAGAATTGATAAATAAAGAATTAAAATAAAATTTATTCATGAATAAACTTTCTATAGTTTGGTTGCGGCGAAATTTGCGGCTTCAAGATAATAAATCTTTTGCAGCCGCACTTTGTAATTCTGATAAAATCCTGCCAATCTTTATTTTTGATACTACCATTCTAGAAAGATTTAAAAATCCTTACGATAGACGGCTTTCCTTTTTAGCAAATACTCTCTGTTTAATTAACGAGGAACTAAAAAAGCTGAAAGGAAAGCTATTAGTATTTCATGGTGACCCTATTGATATTATTCCAAAAATTGTAAGTAGCTTAAAAATTGAAGCTATTTATGCTGATGCCGACTATGAGCCAAGTAATATAGAGCGGGATCAAAAAGTAGGAAAGCTATTGGGCGATACGCTTCATCTATATTGTGATCATTTACTTATAAAACCTGATAAAATTTTAAAGAAAGACAATAAACCGTATAAAGTGTACACTCCTTATATGCAAGCTTTCCGTAAGTTTATATCGGATAACGGAACTATAGCACATAATAAGTTATTAACGCAGTATTGCTATAATTTAGAAGGTAAATTATATACACCGAAAGATATAGAGCTAAGTACTATTGATCTAAATAAAGGTGAAAGCGAAATTTTAAAACAAATCGGCTATATTTATAAAGAAGATGAACTTTGGCAGCCTAAAAATGCTAAGAGTGTTTTAGATAAATTTATTGCAAGAAGAATAAATAATTACAAAACCAATCGAGATTTTTTATATCTTAACGGCACAAGTACCATCTCACCTTATTTAAGATTTGGGCTTATATCCATAAGAGAATGTTATCGTAAAGCTTTTGCTGTTAGCTCAAGCCCTAGCAGTATAACTTGGATTAACGAGTTAATTTGGCGTGAATTTTATGCAGCTATTTTATATCATTTTCCAAATACCGTTAATGAAGAGTTTCAAGAGAAATATCGTCATAAAATACCTTGGAGCAAAAGAGAAGAATATTTTGATAAATTTATTAATGCAGAAACCGGTTATCCTATAATAGATGCCGCAGTTAAGCAGCTAGTTTGGGATGGCTGGATGCACAACAGAGCAAGGATGATCGTTGCTAGTTTTTTCAGCAAAAATTTACTTTTAGATTGGCGTAAAGGCGAAGAATTCTTTGCACAGTATCTTATGGATTATGAGCTTGCTTCTAATGTTGGAGGGTGGCAATGGGCAAGCTCTTGCGGTACTGACGCTCAGCCTTATTTTCGTATATTTAACCCTTATACTCAAGGTAAAAACTTTGATGCGGATAGCGAGTATATCAAAAAATATTTACCTACCTTAAAAAATGCCCCTTCTCATATTATCCATAATGTAAATTTCCATAAAATGTATGATAATTATCCAAAGCCGATAGTTGATTACGGGTTATCAAGAGCAAGAGCTATTGAGACATTTAAAAAGATGACAGAAATACATGAGGATCTATCTTTATCCAATGTTGCTATGAAACTTGATAAATAAAGAATTAAAATAAATCTCAATTTTGCGACATCAATATAATAAATACCTCTTAATTTTTATTTTCGCGGAACAACCAACAGTGAATTTGCTATTGGTTGTTGATTAAAAAGCAAGAATCTAAGTTATCTATACAGGAGTACCTTCGTCTTCATAGGAGACTCCGGTCATATCTACCACAGCATGATCATTATTAAGCAGAGCGTTATTTTCAGTAGTAACATCTTCATTAATTTCAGCAGCAAGTTTTTCAGCTTCAATTTCAGCAATATATTGTTTTAATTTAGCTTTTTTTGCGTTTTTGCTTCTAACGTAACAAGTTACTCCTGTACCTATTACAACAGCTATAGTTACAGCTACAGCTGTGCCAATGCTTATATATGGAGCAAAGACATTATTATTCTCCTCATCCATATTTTCTTGAGAGTTATTGGTTGAATTGAAAGCGGTAGTAAGGTTTGCTACGGTGTTATTAATTAAATTTATTCCAGTTTCAGTCCAGCTTTCAGTATTATTAGAAAAGATTGATTCAGAAATTTCAGCAGTAGAGTTTGTTATTGTGTTATTAACTGCATTAGTCGCCATTTCAGATAAATATTCTGTTACGGACTTTGTCCAGCCCTCGGTTGTACTAGTAACGCTTGCTTTAGTAGCGTCATATATCGGATTAGATATTAAATCCTTTATTTCTGAAGAAATTCCATTCAAATTATTTCCGTTAAGTACCTCAAATATTTCGCATCCTTTACTATAACCTATAGTAATAGGGTTATTAGCTGCTGCAGTATTAAGTATATGCTCAATAGTAGGGTTTAAAATTTTAGTATAATTTTGTACATCAGAATAATAGCGAAAATTTTCTTGACATATTTTAATCAACGATTCCTCATACACAAAAGTCTTATTACCTTGTTTGTTAAATATATAATCCCGTACATCATCTCCATTATCATTAACTGCAGTAATAATAGCCTCGTCTATAGTTAACGCATTCTTTACTTTGAAAAGCCCTCTAAATATTAGGTTCATTATATCACTATTTAATAATTCAATTCCTTTGCTACACTCTATCGCCGCCATATTGTTTTTAGGACAATTCGAGACAATTAAATTTTTTGTAGTAGGATCTATATAATAATTTTCTCCGTTATATCCTATTTGAAGCATATTATATTCTTGATCTCCAATTGTTGCTCTTGCTGTAGTAATTCTTGCCACAGTGGTTAAAAATGAAGTTAATTGATGTATCATTTTGCTACTCCCTTGGATTTTTAAAATTGAAGGGGCATAATAAGTAGTACTTATTTGATAGTCAAGAAATTATTAACAAAAATTAATAATTAATATACAAACATTGCAATTAGGTAAAATTATACGAATTTCAATATTTCTTGAAGTATCTAAAGAAATGTTATAAAGTCAAAAAGTTCATAGAAATTTGAGGGTATTATGCAAGTAGTAAAAGCTTTAGAACAAATTTTAGCAGATAGTTATGCTTTATATTTTAAAACACAAAATTATCATTGGAATGTGGAAGGAGCAGAATTTAGAAGTCTACATCTATTATTTGAAGGACAGTATGAAGATTTAGCTGAAAGCTTAGATGAGCTTGCCGAAAGAATAAGAGCTTTAGATGCTAAAGTGCCGGCATTATCAAACTTGATAAAGCTTGCATCTATAGATGAGCCAAATCCAAACGCAACAGCAAATGAAATGCTTAAAAGCCTTAAAAAAGATCAAGATATTATTAGAGATACATTATATAAAGGGCTTAAAGCAGCACAAGCAGAAGGTGATGAGGGTACAGCCGATATGATTATTGGAAGGATTAAGGTGCATGAAAAAAACAGATGGATGCTGAAGAGTAGTATAGTTTAGTGTCATTCCCGCGTAGGCGGGAATCCAGTACTTTCAAGCTTTTTAAAAGCTCGCTTTACCCTAGATTCCTGCTTTCGCAGGAATGACATAGACCTAAATATAAACAAAACTAACAAAATAAAAATAAAATGGAACAATATGATATAGCCGTTATAGGCGGTGGTCCAGGCGGATATGTTGCGGCAATTAGAGCAGCACAATTAAAGAAAAAAGTTGTATTAATAGAAAAAGAACATTTGGGCGGGGTGTGTCTTAATTGGGGATGTATACCGACTAAATCTTTGCTTAAATCTGCTGAGGTTTTTGAATATATAAAACACGCTAAAGATTATGGTGTTGAAACTAAATCTGCTGAAGTTAATATTAAGAAAATGGTAGAGCGTTCAAGAGAGATTTCAGGTAAGCTTGCAGGCGGTGTTAAATTATTGCTCAAGAAAAATAAAGTTACCGTGATAGACGGAGTAGCAAGTCTTGCAGGAAATAAGATAATAAATATAGATGCTCAAGGTAATAAATCGCAGCTAAAAGCAGATAATATTATTATAGCTACCGGAGCAAGACCTAGGGTGTTAAAAGGATTTGAGCCTGACGGTAAGCAAATTTGGACTTCTAAAGAAGCTATGATACCGCGGCATGTGCCGAAATCTATGATTATTGTAGGTTCAGGTGCAATAGGTATAGAATTTGCTTCGTTTTATAATAGTATCGGTGTAGAGGTTACCGTAATTGAGGCTCATACTAGAATATTACCAGTGGAAGATACAGAAATTTCAGGGCTTGCTCATAAGAGTTTTGAGAAGAAAGGCATAAAAATTATTACTAATACAAAGTTAATTAAGCAAACAAAATCAAAAGATAAGATAGAAGTTGAGTTAGAGTTATCCGGCAAAACACAAAAATTACAGAGCGAAATCTTGCTTATGGCAGTAGGTATTACGGCAAATACAGAAAGTTTAGGGCTTGAGAAAACCAAAGTTAAAGTAGAAAACGGCTATATAACTACTAATGGATTAATGCAAACTGCGGAATCAGGAATTTATGCTATAGGCGATGTAGCTGGAGTGCCTTGTTTAGCTCATAAAGCAAGCCATGAGGGAATTATTGCAGCGGAAAGCATAGCCGGTTTAAAGCCGCATGCTATCAATAAGCATAATATACCGGGTTGCACTTATTCTTCGCCGCAAATAGCAAGTGTCGGCCTTACAGAAGAAGCGGCTAAAGCTTTAGGTTATGAATTAAAAATCGGTAGGTTTCCTTTTATGGCTAATGGCAAGGCTTTAGTAAGCGGTGATAGTGATGGTTTAATAAAAACTATATTTGATGCTAAAACCGGTGAGTTGCTCGGTGCTCATATGATAGGTTCGGAAGTTACGGAATTAATACAAGGGTATGTGGTTTCAAAAAATTTAGAAGGAACGGAGCTGGATTTAATTAATACTATCTTCCCACATCCTACTTTATCGGAAATGATGCATGAGTCGGTGTTAGCTGCTTATGATAGGGCGATACATATTTAATCTAATTAAAAAAATGAACAAAGATAGTTTAGTCGAGAATTATGCTGTAGCGTTATTTAACAATGCTAAATCTGATAATATCCAAGATAAGATATTTGAAGAAATTACCTTAGTGAATCGTATTATTGAGGATAGTTTTGAGATTAAAGAATTTTTATTTTCTCCTATAGTAAATAAGAATGATAAAATTAATGTGGTTAATTCGTTAGTAAAAAATATTAAATTTAACAAAATAGTGAATAATTTTTTATTATTATTGATAAAAAATTCCCGTACTACTATCTTATCAAATATAGTAAAGGCTTATAATAAATTATTGTATGAAAGTAGAAATATAAAGATAGTTCAAGTTATTTCTGCAAATAAGTTACAACCTAAAGAACAGGAATGGATAAAATCAAAGATTGAGAAAGAATTAGACCGAAAAATAGAAGCAGTGTTTGATATGGATCAGACTATTATTGGTGGTATTGTAATTAAATATGATAGTATGTTGCAAGATTACTCAATAAAAGGTAGTTTAGAGAAAATAGCTAAGAGTTTGAAGAAAGTTAGGGTTTGTTAATGTCATTCCCGCGAAGGCGGGAATCCAGAAAAGCAACCTTAATATTTTGATAAAATAACCATATAAAAATAGGTTTTTATATGGTTATACTGGATTCCCGCCTTCGCGGGAATGACATACATACATATTAGGAGCCATCCCACATGAAATTAAAGCCTATCGAAGTAGCTGAAATATTACAAAAAGAGATTGAAAATATTCAGCTTAGCAATGAATTTACAGAAATAGGACAGGTGATAAATATCGGGGATGGTACTGCCACGGTTTATGGTCTTATAAATGCAAAATCCGGTGAAGTAGTAGAATTTGAATCAGGCGTTAAAGGGCTTATTTTAAATTTGGAAAAAGATAGTGTCGGTGTTGTAATTATGGGGGACGATAACCAAGTACAGCAAGGTGATAAAGTTACAAGAACTAAGGAAGTATTAGAAGTGCTTGTTGGCAAAGCTTTGCTTGGTAGGGTTGTTGATGCTCTTGGTAATCCTATTGACGGCAAAGGCGATATTGCAAGTAAAGAGTACAGACATATCGAGATGAAAGCTCCGGGGATAATAGAAAGAACGAGCGTTAGCGAACCCGTGCAAACCGGAATAAAAGCTATAGATTCGTTAATTCCAATAGGCAGAGGGCAAAGAGAGTTAATAATCGGTGATAGGCAAACCGGAAAAACGGCTATAGCGGTCGATACTATTATTAATCAAAAACAAGCACACTCACTTACTAATGAAAGTGATAAAATTTATTGTATTTATGTAGCTATTGGGCAGAAAAGATCAAGTGTTGCACAGATAGTAAAAAAACTAGAAGATGCTGGAGCAATGGACTATACAATCGTTGTTTCGGCTACTGCATCAGAAGCTGCAGCTCTTCAATTCATTGCTCCTTATTCTGCCTGTAGCATGGGCGAATATTTTCGTGATAACGGCATGCACGCACTTATTATTTATGATGATTTAAGTAAGCATGCGGTCGCATATAGACAAATCTCATTATTACTTAGAAGACCGCCTGGGCGAGAAGCCTATCCTGGTGACGTATTTTACTTGCATTCAAGATTGCTTGAGCGAGCCGCTAAAATGTCAGAGGAAAAAGGCAGCGGCTCACTTACTGCTCTTCCTATAATCGAAACGCAAGCAGGTGATGTATCTGCTTATATCCCGACAAATGTTATTTCAATTACCGATGGTCAAATTTTCTTAGAAAGCGAGCTATTTTATAAAGGCGTAAGACCGGCTGTTAATGTCGGTATTTCAGTAAGCCGCGTTGGTTCTGCTGCACAAATAAAAGCTATGAAGCAAGTGGCAGGTTCGGTAAAGCTAGAACTTGCTCAATTTAGAGAGCTTGAGTCTTTTTCGCAATTTGGATCAGATCTAGATCCTGCAACTACAGCACAAATCGATCACGGTAAAAGATTAGTTGAGATATTAAAACAAGCACAATATAATCCTTTTCCGGTAGAAGAACAAATAGTAAGTATTTACGTCGGAACTAAGAAATATTTAAATGATGTACCGCTTCAGAAAGTAAAAGAATTTGAAGATAAAATGCTGACGGAAATAAGGTTAAATAAAAAAGATATTTTGGAATCAATAAAAACCGAGCAGCGTATAACTGAAGAAACCGAGCAGAAACTAAAAGCATTTTTAGAAAATTTTGTTAAGGAATTTGTTAAAGCCGGTTAATTAGTGTTATGTTATTACCGTACTCTATGTCATTCCCGCGTAGGCGGGAATCCAGTCTAAAGCGAGATAAATCGAGCTTTTAATTTTAAAAATTTAGTATGTTTGTACTTTTTAATTACTGGATTCCCGCCTACGCGGGAATGACATAAAGTTTTAAAAAACCAAAAAACTATATGTCAAATTTAAAGCAGCTAAGAACTAGAATTAAAAGCGTCAAATCTACGCAAAAAATTACTAAAGCAATGCAACTAGTATCAGCTTCTAAAATGGCAAAAATAAAAAATCAAATAGCCAATTCAAATTTTTATATTGAGGCTATTACTAAAATGATGTCTGATATATTATCGATTGATATGTATGAGTTATCTATAGAGGAGCAGAAATTTTTTAATACTGTACCGAATAAAGCAAATTTATTGATAGTTATGACGTCGCAGCGTGGTTTATGCGGAACATTTAATTATAGCATAATTAAACAAGTTAAGAATGATATTAAAGAGTTAGAAAATAAAGGCGAGCAAATAAAACTTATCATTATCGGAAAAAAAGGTTACGAAACACTAAAAAGACAATATGCAAATTATATTGATAGTTATTTTGAGTTACCCAAAATTCATGATGAAAATCTGATGCTACAAGTAAAACAAAAAATTATGTCGGCAGCCTATAATTTGGAAATTAGTAATTGTGTTATATATTTTAACAAATTTAAAAACGCAATGACTCAAATTATGACTAAGCAGCAGATTTTACCGGTAGAAAAATATCATGACGATTCTGCAATAGATAATGATTATTATGAATATGAAGGAGAAAATTTAATTTCTAATTTAATTAATTTATATGTGAATTCCCAAATAAATTATGCTTTACTACAGAATAGAGCTAGTGAAGAGGGAGCGAGAATGACTGCCATGGAAAATGCAACAAATAACGCTAATGATTTAATAAGTAAGTTAGTTTTAAAGCTAAATAGATCAAGACAAGCTATTATTACTACCGAGTTAATAGAGATTATAGCCGGCTCAGAGGCTGTTTAGTTTCCGTCATTGCGAGCAGCCGTAGGCTGCGTGGCAATCTCATTAAATATCCTGAGATTGCTTCGTCGAAACTTTCAGTTTCTTCTCGCAATGACGTTTTTTATAAGAACATTATCTTAACAGAAAAAATAATGACAAAAAATATTGGAAAAATTACTCAGATTATTTCAGCGGTGGTGGATGTAAAATTTACAAATAATGGTAAATTACCGGCGATTTTAAATGCCCTTGAGTGCTATAACGATAATCAAAGAATAGTATTGGAAGTGGCGCAACATATTGGTGATGATACGGTGCGTTGTATTGCTATGGATTCTACTGAAGGGCTTATAAGAGGTATAGAAGTAATAGACACAGGTAGTCCTATTCGTATTCCCGTAGGTACTGAGACGCTTGGGCGTATTATGAATGTTGTAGGTGAGCCGATTGATGGTAGGGGAGAAATTAAAAGCTCAAATATTTCTTCTATATATAAGCCAGCACCTAGCTTTACCAATCAATCAACCGAGCGTAGTATATTAGTAACCGGTATTAAAGTAGTCGATCTACTTGCTCCTTATACTAAAGGCGGTAAGATAGGATTATTCGGCGGTGCGGGAGTCGGTAAAACCGTGTTAATTATGGAGCTTATTAATAATGTAGCTAAGGCTCATGGTGGTTATACTGTATTTGCAGGAGTCGGCGAGAGAACTAGAGAGGGTAATGACCTCTACCATGAAATGATTGATTCGGGTGTTATTAACCTTGAAGAGCCTGAAAAGTCAAAAGTGGCTTTAGTTTATGGACAAATGAACGAGCCGCCAGGAGCAAGGGCAAGAGTTGCATTAAGTGGTCTGACTATTGCAGAAAGCTTTAGAGATATGAATGAGGGACAGGATGTTCTATTCTTTGTAGACAATATTTTCCGTTTTACTCAAGCAGGTTCTGAAGTATCGGCGCTGCTTGGTAGAATTCCGTCGGCGGTAGGATATCAGCCTACTCTTGCTACTGATATGGGAGAACTACAGGAGCGTATCACCTCTACTAAAAACGGCTCAATAACTTCTGTGCAGGCTATATATGTACCGGCGGATGATTTAACCGATCCTGCTCCTGCTACTTCTTTCGCACATTTAGATGCTACAACAGTACTTAGCCGTCAGATAGCTGAGCTTGGGATTTATCCGGCAGTTGACCCATTAGATAGCAATTCTCAAGTACTTGATCCAATGATTGTTGGGGAAGAACATTATAGCGTAGCAAGACAAGTGCAGCAGGTTTTACAAACTTATAAATCGTTGCAGGATATTATTGCTATTTTAGGTATGGATGAGTTATCTGAAGAAGATAAATTAACCGTGTCACGTGCTAGAAAAATACAGCGTTTCTTATCACAGCCTTTCCATGTAGCAGAAGTATTTACAGGTAGCAAAGGAAAATTTGTTAATCTAGCCGATACTATTGTAGGCTTTAAAGGGCTGGTAGAGGGTAAATATGATGATTTACCAGAAGCTGCTTTTTATATGGTCGGAACTATGGACGAGGCTATTGAGAAGGCAAAGACGTTGAAGTAATGCCTGTCATACCGCGACTTGATCGCGGTATCTCAGGACACAATTTTTATGGATCCCGCGATCAAGTCGCGGTATGACATTTTATGAACGAAACAATTCTAGTCAAAATAATTACACCTTTAAGTATTGCATTTGAAAAGCAAGCTAAAATGGTAACGCTACCGGGTGAGGAGGGTATGCTTGGAGTGCTGCCGAGTCACGCTCCGATGATTGTTAGTTTAAAAGCCGGTTTAGTGCAGGTTTATATGGATGATATACATAAATCCGAAAACACTTATCTTATTTCCGGCGGTGTAACCGAAGTAACGGCAAATTATATTAATATAGCTACGAAAACGGCTATTAACGTTACGAATTTAAGTGAAGCGGAAATAGCAACTAAGCTTCAGGGTCTTCAAAAACCTTTATCAGATCAACATTAATTTGTTTAAAAAATCTACGTTTTGGGATAAGGTTAAGTATAAGGTTTAAGATGTCATACCGCGACTTGATCGCGGTATCTCAGGACACAGCCTGTGATACAAGATCCCGTGGTCAAGCCACGGGATGACAATAGGAAAACCAGTCCACGTAATCAAGTGAGAAACAAATGTCAAAAGTGCATAATTTAGAATATATTAAAGAGTTATCAGTCGATAATACTTCATACAAAATTTACGATATAAATAAAGCGGCAAGCGATATCGAACTTCCCTTAAAAAAATTACCGTATAGTTTAAGAGTGTTGTTCGAGAATGTATTACGTTCCGATGGTTCAAAGCAAAACTTACTTGTATTTAAAGAATGGCTGAAAACTAAAAAATCTGATGCGGAAATAGATTTTATGCCGGCAAGAGTTTTGATGCAGGATTTTACCGGTGTGCCTGCTATTGTAGATTTGGCAGCTATGCGTGATGCGATGAAGAAAATAGGAGGCGATCCGTTAAAAATTAATCCACTTATTCCTGTTGATTTGGTAATAGACCATTCTGTAAGCGTTGATTCTTACGCAGCTAAGGACTCATTCGATAAAAATGTTCAAATGGAAATGAAACGTAATATAGAGCGTTATCAGTTTCTTAAATGGGGGCAGCAAGCATTTAATAATTTTAAAGTAGTTCCGCCCGGTACGGGTATTTGCCATCAGGTAAATTTAGAGTATTTAGCAAAAGTCGTATGGCATAAAGACGACACCCTTTATCCTGATAGTTTAGTTGGAACAGATAGTCATACAACTATGGTAAACGGGTTATCGGTACTTGGTTGGGGAGTCGGCGGAATAGAGGCGGAAGCTGCAATGCTTGGACAGCCGCTTACTATGATTCTACCGGAAGTAATTGGGGTAAAACTAACAGGAAAATTAACAGGCATAGCTACTGCAACTGATTTAGTTCTGACTGTTACTGAGATGTTACGAAAAAAGAAAGTAGTAGGTAAATTTGTTGAGTTTTTCGGTGAGGGGCTTAAAAACCTAACGATTGCCGATCGTGCTACTATTTCTAATATGTCGCCTGAATACGGTGCTACTTGCGGCTTTTTTCCAATTGATCAAGAAACTATAAAATATCTAGAACTAACAGGAAGAGAAAAAACACAAATTAAATTAGTGGAAGAGTATGCTAAAATACAAAATCTTTGGTATGATTTTGAACATGCGGCAGAGTATACCGAGGTTTTAGAGCTAGATTTATCGAAAGTACAAAGTTCTTTAGCCGGTCCAAGACGTCCGCAAGATAGGGTGAATTTAAACGATGTAGCAAATAATTTTAAACAAGAATTACCGAATTTTGCTATAGAAAATAAAGATATTGATAAAAAATATACCGTAGCAAACCAGAATTATGAAATCGGTAATGGTGATGTGGTAATTGCAGCGATTACCAGCTGTACTAATACTTCTAATCCTACTGTCATGATAGGTGCGGCACTTCTTGCCAAAAAAGCAATAGAACACGGATTAACGGTAAAGCCTTGGGTTAAAACTTCTCTTGCTCCTGGCTCAAAAGTCGTAACGGAATATTTAAAGCTTAGCGGTCTTGATAAATATTTAGATGAATTAGGGTTTAACTTAGTAGGTTATGGCTGCACTACTTGCATCGGTAATTCCGGTCCTTTAAATCCGGAGATAGAGGAAACTATTAATAAAAATGGGCTGGTTGTTGGTTCTGTTTTATCGGGTAATAGGAATTTTGAAGGAAGAATTAATCCGCTTACCAAAGCAAGCTATCTCGGCTCGCCTATTTTAGTCGTAGCATATGCACTTAGCGGTACTCTTAATATTGATTTAAGTAGTCAACCAATAGGAAAAAATATTTATTTAAAAGATATTTGGCCAAGTAAAGAAGAGATAGATAACGTTATTGCAAATTCAATTAATTCCTCTATGTTTATAGAAAAATATTCCGGTATATTTAGCGGAACAAAAGAGTGGCAAAGTCTAGAGGTGACGTGTAGTTCTACTTATAACTGGAATAAGAATAGTACCTATATTAATAATCCGCCTTATTTTGAAAATATGGGCAGCAAGAATAATATAAAAGATATAAAATCTGCAAGAATTCTAGCAATCTTCGGTGATTCTATTACTACCGACCATATTTCGCCGGCAGGTAGTATTAGTAAAACCAGCCCTGCTGCTAAATATTTAACGGATCATCATATAGAGTCTTTTGATTTTAATTCTTACGGGTCACGTAGAGGTAATCATGAAGTAATGATGCGTGGCACGTTTGCTAATATTCGTATAAAAAATGAGATGTGCAAGGGTGTAGAAGGTGGTTTTACCGTAAACCAGTTAAGTGGTATACAGCAAACTATTCACGATGCAGCTATGGATTATAAAGCTAATGATGTACCGGTAGTAATTTTTGCCGGTAAAGAATACGGTAGCGGTTCATCAAGAGACTGGGCAGCAAAAGGTCCACAGTTGCTTGGCGTAAAGGCAGTAATTGCCGAGAGTTTTGAGCGAATACATCGTTCAAATTTGGTAGGTATGGGAGTGATGCCTCTGACTTTTACACAAAATATGTCTAGGTTAGATTTAAAGCTAGATGGATCGGAGTCTATTGATATTATAGGCTTAAATGAACAAATAAAGCCTTATAATCCTGTTAAATGCGTGATAAAAAAACAAAATGGTGAAACAAGGACAATCGATTTAATATTGCAAATATTTACGGATAATGAGATAAATTATATAAAGCACGGCAGTATTATGAATTTTGTGGTAGAGAGTTTGAAGGGGTAGGGGCGTTGTTGCATGGGTCGTTTATGTCATTCCTGCGAAAGCAGGAATCCAAGAAAAAAGTATAAATACAGCAATTTTTGAAATTAAAAGCTCGATTTATCTTGCTTTATGCTGGATTCCTGCTTTCGCAGGAATGACATCCACACTTTTCTTGACCCGTGCAACAACGTCTCGCAGGAACGACATAAAGAGGTAAAAATATGGATAAACATCTTAAAGAATATACCGAGAGTGGTAAGAAAAACTTAATTGTAGTATATATACTATATCTATGCGGGGTAGTAGCTCCAATATTACCGTTAATCGGGGTATTTTTTGCATATCTTAACAAAGATAAAGGTAATAATTTTGCTACTAGCCATTACGTGTTTTTATTCCGCACTTTTTGCCTTGGGGTACTTGGGTGGATTGTATGTTTTATATTTACGTTTATCGTGATTGGAGTAGTGCTATACTTTGCACTGGCCATTTGGTATGTACTACGTGTTGCTATCGGTTTTAAATATATGCTAGAGGATGGGGCATACCCAAATCCTATGACTTATTGGATTAAATAGAAATGATAAAACTTACGATAGATGGCTCTGAAATAGAAGTATCTGACGGTACTACAGTTTATCAAGCCTGCACACAAGCGGGGAAAGAAATCCCACATTTTTGTTATCATGAACGCTTGAAAATCGCCGGCAATTGTCGTATGTGCTTGGTTGAAATGGAAAAATCGCCAAAGCCCATAGCTTCTTGTGCAATGCCTGCCGGCAATGGTATGGTTATTTATACCGATACACCTATGGTAAAAAAAGCACGTGAAGGGGTGATGGAGTTTTTGCTGATTAACCATCCTCTAGACTGCCCTATTTGCGATCAGGGCGGAGAGTGTGATTTGCAGGATCAGGCTTTTAGATACGGCAAAGGTACTAATAGATTTCATGAAAATAAGAGATCTATTAAAGATAAATATATGGGGCCGCTGATTAAAACAGCGATGACTAGATGTATACAATGCACAAGATGTATTAGATTTGCAAATGATATAGCCGGAATAGAAGAGATGGGAGCTATTCATCGAGGCGAGCATATGGAGGTAACTTCTTATTTAGAGCAAACGCTCGATTCCGAAATTTCTGGTAATATGATCGATATTTGTCCCGTCGGTGCTTTAAACTCTAAGCCTTATGCCTTTAAAGCCCGTAAATGGGAGCTAAAACATACCGCTAGCATCGGAGTGCATGATGCCGAAGGCTCTAATATTCGCATTGATAGCAGAGGTGATGAGGTAATGAGAATATTACCTCGTGTTAATGAAGAAATAAATGAGGAGTGGCTTTCGGATAAGAATCGCTTTAGTTATGACGGTTTGAAATATCAGCGTTTAGATCGTCCTTATGTTAGAAAAAATGGTAAGTTGGTAGAAGTTAGCTGGAGCGAAGCTTTAAAGACGATAGCGGATAAAATTAAATCTATTAATCCTAAACAAATTGCCGCTATTGCCGGCTCTCTTACGTCTGTTGAAACAATGTTTATGCTGAAAACATTATTGCAAAAGATTGGCTCTAATAATTATAGTGTTAATCAGTTTAACTATAAAATAGATACAAGCGAGCGAGGAAACTACTTATTTAATACAACGATAGCAGGCATAGAAAAAGCTGATTTATGTTTATTAATCGGAGCGAATCCAAGGCAGATAGCTCCGGTATTAAATAGCCGAATAGGTATGCGAGTACGTGCCGGCTCATTAAAAGTAGCAAGGATAGGTGAAGGGCATAATCAAACTTATAGAATTCAGGATTTAGGAAGCAGCCCCAAAATAATTGAGGAGCTAGCCATTGGTACTCATGAGTTTACGAAAGTCTTAAAAGCAGCAAAATATCCGATGATTATAGTAGGTGACGGTGTATATACAAGAGATGACGACGGATATGCTATATTGTCGCTTATTCATAAAATAGTAGCTGAATATAATATTATGCGTGATGATTGGAAAGGCTTCAATATATTGCATAATTACGCTTCTATAGTTGGTGGGCTTGATATCGGTTTTAATAATTCCATTAAGCTCGAAGAGTTGGAATTCGCTTATCTGCTTGGAGCGGACGCCGTCCCGTTTGATAAGCTGAAATCGGCTTTTATAGTATATCAAGGACATCACGGGGGCGTAGGTGCTGCGAGTGCTGACGTAATTTTACCTTCGGCAGCTTATACCGAGCAGAGCGGAATTTATGTCAATTTAGAGGGTAGACCACAAATAGCAGAAAAAGCCGTAGCACCTGTGGGCGTAGCTAAGGAAGATATAGAAATTGTAAAAGAGCTAGCAGGTTTCCTAAAAATAGATATTGGAATAGGTAATTTGCAAGAAATACGTACTAAGCTTCCTAAAGAATATAAGATATTTGCCAGTATTGATAAAATTACAGAGAATAAATTTACTAAATTTAGCTCTAAAGATAAATTATCAAAAGAGTCTATAATTGCAGAACCTATTAATTATTACATGACTGACGTAATTAGTAAAAATTCGGTAACTATGGCTAAGTGCGTAGAGGCTAAGGAAGAAAGAGAGAATTGTCATCCCGCGACTTGATCGCGGGATCTAATAGTTAAAAAATAAGCATGAAAGAATACTATGTTTATATACTTTCAAATAAATATGATGGTACTTTATATATCGGTGTTACTTCTGATATTATAAAACGTGTTTGGCAGCATAAACAAAAAATAATAAAGGGATTTACTACAAAATATAATTTAGATAAATTAGTTTATTTTGAACAGTTTAATGATATTAATCTAGCAATTAGTCGTGAGAAACGCTTAAAAGAATATAAAAGAAAATGGAAATTAGATTTAATCGAAGCTAGTAACCCTAATTGGCATGATTTGTATGAAGATATTATAAAATAATTTTACTTAGATCCCGCGATCAAGTTAGCTAGGATGACAATGAAATATGACCCAACTCTTTTTTGAATATATTTTTCCGCTTATTATAATCGCTTTAAAGGTGGTGGCGATCACTATCCCTTTAATTTTATGCGTTGCGTATTTAACATATGCAGAGCGTCGTGTTATTGGATTAATGCAGCTAAGGCGAGGGCCTAACGTTGTCGGTCCGTTTGGATTACTCCAGCCTATTGCCGATGCGGTTAAGCTACTATTCAAAGAGCCGATTATCCCAACTAATTCCGATAAAATATTATTTATTTTAGCGCCGATGATAACTTTTATATTAAGTTTAATTGGTTGGGCAGTGATACCTTTTGCAAAGGGCGTAGTTCTTGCAGACATTAATGTCGGTGTTTTATATATTCTTGCTATATCTTCATTAAGCGTTTACGGCATTATTATTGCCGGCTGGGCTAGTAATTCAAAATATGCTTTTTTAGGAGCTATACGCTCGTCTGCTCAAATGATTTCTTATGAAGTATCGATGGGGCTGGTTATTATTACTGTGCTACTTACTACCGGTACTCTCAATTTAAGTGGGATTATTGAAGCACAAAGAACAATGCCGTGGTGGATTGATTTAATGCTACTACCTATGGGCGTCGTGTTTTTCATCTCGGTGCTTGCCGAAACAAATAGATTGCCTTTTGATTTACCTGAAGCAGAATCGGAGCTAGTTGCCGGCTATAATGTCGAATATTCCTCTATGGGGTTTGCTTTATTTTTCCTAGGTGAATATGCTAATATGATACTTGTTAGTGCAATGACTACGACTTTCTTTTTAGGAGGTTACCTGCCGCCGTTTAATATATCGTGGTTAGATTGTATTCCAGGGTTCTTTTGGTTTGTATTTAAGGCCGGATTCTTATTATTCTGCTTTTTGTGGATTAGAGCGACCCTGCCGAGATATCGCTATGACCAATTAATGCGTTTGGGATGGAAAGTGTTTTTACCTCTAACTTTATTTTGGGTGGTGTTAGTATCAAGCGTGTTAGTATATACTGATAATCTGCCGAGTATTTAAGTGTTATTGTCATTGTTGTGTGGATCAATTTCACCTCTGTCATCCCGTGGCTTGACCACGGGATCCAGAAAAAATATACGAATTAAAAGCACTATAAATTATTTTAATAGATCCGTGGTCAAGCCACGGGATGACACAGTGGGTTTTACCGGTCCACGCAGGAATACATAGATCTTTAATATATAATTTTTATGATAAACTATTTAAAATCGTTTTTTCTATATGAGATAGTAAAGGGAATGGCTTTGACTTTAAAGTATTTCTTTAAGCCCAAGGTTACCATAAATTATCCTTATGAAAAAAGCCCTGTTAGCCCAAGATTTAAGGGTGAGCATGCTCTGCGTCGCTATGAAAACGGTGAAGAGCGTTGTATTGCTTGTAAGCTCTGTGAGGCTATTTGTCCGGCTCAAGCTATAGTTATCGAAGCGGACGAACGAGAAGACGGCAGCAGACGTACCGCACGTTATGATATAGACATGACAAAATGTATTTATTGCGGGTTGTGCCAAGAAGCTTGTCCTGTAGATGCAATAGTTGAAGGTCCTAATTTTGAGTTTGCAAGCCTAACTCATACTGCACTTATTTACGATAAAGAAAAATTACTGCAAAACGGCGATAGATGGGAACAGGCACTTGCTAGTAAACTACACAAAGATTATGAGTATAGGTAAATTACTATAGTACTGGATAATTTTTACTCTATGTCATTCCTGCGAAAGCAGGAATCCAAAAAAAAGTATAAACACAGCAAATTTTTGAAATTAAAAGCTCGATTTATCTCGCTTTGCTGGATTCCTGCTTTCGCAGGAATGACACAGTCGTTAATCCCTTAAAAACTCGAACTTTGCATGCAAAATTTCATAAACCTTTGTAATTTAATTATTGCTTTTCTTTTTTTGACTTTTATAATCGTAAATGATTATAAAATACTGAGAAATTATGCTTATAAAACAAATTTATAGTATGGTGGTTTGCTTTGTTACTACTATAGTGATGTTAGTAACACTTGCTTTGACATTTAAGGAGTTCATTACATTGTCTCTACCGGAATATACTAATGAACAACTAGTAAAGTATAGTACTAATGAGCAATATTTAAGCCTAAAATCATTTAAATATGAGGAATTAAAAAACTTGTCTCCAAGAGAGTTAGAAGAACTGAGAATTAAGGATAGAAATGAGTATATAGAAATTATTAAAGCACGTGCTATAAGCACAGTAACTAATTGTTTAATTTGGATGATAATTAGCCTTGGGTTTTTTATTGTGCATTGGAAGATTTATAAAAATACGCAAAAACAATAATAGTTAATCCAGTTGTAATGTCTGTGCTGATTTTATAGAATTTTCTAGGTGAGAGGATAGAAGAACAATACCGCCGCTATTTGCTTTCATGACAATTAAATTGTTTAATAAATCCCTATTTTCTTTGCTTAAATTAGTTTCAACTTCATCAAGTATCCATAAGTCAGATTGGCAAGCAATAAGCCTTGCTACGGCTACGATTTTCTGTATCCCGCTAGATAAACTATAGCATTTTTCATCTAATAAATCATGTAATTTGAAGTAATGAACGGCGGCTTGTAAGGTTTCAGTAGAATTATAAATTTCCGACCAAAATTTTAGATTCTCAAAAACAGTCATCTCGGATTTTAGACCCAAATTATGACCGATATAAGTACAATAAGGTTTAGCAATATTGTTAATACTACTATTTTTATAGTAAATATTACCGCTGCTTGGTTGCATAATTCCGGCTATCATCCGCAGTAGCGAGCTTTTACCACAACCGTTAGCTCCTTTGATATATGTAATAGCAGAAGGTAGCAGGGTAATATTTAGGTCAAATAAACTTCTTTGTTCTATGTTAAATTGTAATTGGTGAAGTGATAGCATGTCCTTGTTATACCGTGGCTTGACCACGGTATCCAGTAATAAAATTAGTAATATTGTATGACGTTTTCTGGATACCGTGGTCAAGCCACGGTATGACAGCACACCTAATTAGTTACCAAATCTAACCAACAAATTCTCTATTGATAAGTGGAATACATTTAGAATAGAACTCGGCATTAGACCAAAGTAAATAATTAGTAATATTAAAGGAGCTATTGAGATTATTTCGTATTTATATAAATCTCTGAAATGCATAATTTCTTTATTAGTAATTTCACCGAGCATTACTTCTTTATATAATTTCAGCATATAAACCGCCCCAAGGATTATACCAAGAGCCGCTATAAAGGTTGCTATTACGTTTACCTTATAAATCCCAAGCAGGCTTAAAAATTCTCCGATAAATCCGCTAGTACCGGGTAGCCCGACAGAGCCAAGCATTGCAATCATAAAAAATGTGGCAAGCACAGGCATTTTACTTGCTACGCCGCCATATTTAGCTATTTCTTTAGTATGTAATCTTTCATATAAAGTACCGACTACTAAGAATAGACATGAAGAAATAACACCATGGCTAAGCATCTGAAATATTGCTCCGCTAACTCCGGCTTCAGTAAAGCTAAAAATACCTATCGTAACATACCCCATATGTGCAATAGATGAATATGCTATCATCTTCTTCATATCTTTTTGAGCAAGAGCAACGAGTGATGCGTATATTATAGCAATAACACTAAGGTAAATTACGTAAATTGCAAATTCTTGTGATACACTCGGAAATAGTGGTAGTAATACTCTTAAAAAACCGTAACCGCCGAGTTTTAGCAAAATACCGGCAAGAATAACCGAACCGCTGGTCGGAGCTTGTACGTGTGCATCGGGTAGCCAAGTATGAAACGGAATCATGGGGATTTTAACGGCAAAAGCAATAAAGATAGCCCACCATAAAATTTGCTGAGCAAATAATGGAATATTACCCGTAAGTTCAGCAATGTAAGTTAAATCAAAACTATGAATTTTGCTATAAATATAAATTAATGAAAGTAGGAAAAATACCGAACCAAAGAAAGTATATAAGAAGAATTTAAGAGCTGCATATATTCTATTTTCGCCACCCCATACACCAATAATAATATACATCGGCACTAATATTGCTTCAAAAAACAGATAAAATAATAGTAAATTTACTGAGGTAAACGCTCCTATACAAAAAGATTCCATTAATAAAAAACATACTAAATATTCTTTGATGTATTTTTTAACGGTAAATAAGCTTCCGATTATGCAAATAAGAGTAAGAAAAGAAGTTAGAGCTACAAAAAATATCGATATACCATCAACACCTACATGAAATTCAAGCCCAATCTTATCAAGCCAAGCGTAGCGTTCAACAAATTGATAAGCGGGGTTTGAGGAGTCAAACTCTATTAAAATATAAATAGTTGAGATGAATGTTAAAACAGAGCTAAGCACGGCAACATACATTACATATATCGGTTTATCTGCCTTTTTACTCTGACTAATAAACAGCAAAATATATAGCACGCTTATTAGCGGGAGAAAAATACTGACAGATATAATAGGTAATTGTAGCATGTTATTTTAAGATTTTATGAGTTTTTTTATTAGTATATACTACTCGATGTCATTCCTGCGTAGATTTTTGTGTCATTCCCGCGGAAGCGGGAATCCAGGGTAAAGCGAGATAAATCAAGCTTTTCAAATAAAGCTTTAAAGTACTGGATTCCCGCTTCCGCGGGAATGACATCAATGTTCTTTTAAAAACCTTTCCAAACGAAAAAACTAATTGTTACAACAATAAACGATACAATATATAAAGCGTAATTAAAAACATATCCTGTTTGTGTTTTGCATGTGAGAACACTAAAACAATTAACCACCCTTGAAAAACCGTTTGGCCCAAAACGATCGATTATTTTCTGGTCGCCAAGATAAAATAAAGAAGCTAAACAGTTAATAGGCTTAACAATTAAACAATTATATAGTTCATCAAAGTAATATTTATTACGTAATATATTGGAAATTAATACAAGGGGTGTCATCCCGTGGCTTGACCACGGGATCCAGTCGTTTTTGTTTTTTTTGGATTCCTGCTTTCGCAGGAATGACATAGAAGAAAGCCGTGATGACAATGAAAATACAAAAATCCCGATAACAATCCCCACAATGCCAACCGCCATAGGTAGTAATTTTATATATAAAGGCGGATGACTTATTAGTAATTTATAAATATGTAAATTAAATAGGCTTTCATGGAAATAGCCGTTTGGTTTATCCATAGAAAGTAAGTAATAACCGATCATACCGCTAAAAAAGCTCCCAGCGACAAGTAATATAAGGGGATTACTCATTATTTTAGCCGGTTCATGGGCATGCTCAAAAACATCTTTTTCTAGCTTAGTTTTGCCATGGAACACAAGCATAATAATTTTCATTGAATAAATAGCGGTAAGTATTGCGGCCGCTATCCCAAAAATAAACATAAACGATCCGCTACTATATGCCGCTTCTAAAATCGAGTCTTTAGAGTAAAACCCTGCAAGCGGATAAATACCTATTAATGCAAGTGAGCCTATTAAGAAGTTTCCGTAAGTTACTGGCATTTTATTCCGCAAGTTCCCCATTTTAAAAATATCCTGCTCATGAACTGCGTGTATTACGCTACCTGCTGATAAGAATAATAATGCTTTAAAAAATGCATGAGTTACTAGGTGAAATATTCCGCTATTATAGGCAGATACTCCGCAAGCCATGAACATATAACCAAGCTGGCTACAGGTAGAGTAAGCAATAATCTTCTTGATATCGCTTTGCATAATAGCAATGCTTGCGGCAAAAAGGCAAGTAACACCGCCGATAATTGTAATAAATTGTAGAACTATAGGGCTGTATTCAAACAAATATGAGCAGCGTGCCACTAAGAATACTCCGGCTGTTACCATGGTTGCTGCGTGAATGAGTGCTGATACGGGAGTCGGTCCTTCCATCGCATCAGGAAGCCATATATGTAAACCGATCTGTGCAGATTTACCCATGCAACCGATAAATAATAATAAACAAATAATATCTAGAATAGAAAACTGTAATAATATTTTTGTATTAGATAATAACTCTGCAGATGAAAATACATCTTTATAGTTTGCTGAGCCACAGTAAAAAATTATTGTTATTATACCTAAAATAAAAGCAAAGTCGCTGGCTCTATTTGTTATAAAAGCTTTAATTGCTGCTTTATTGGCTGATTCTTTTGAATACCAAAATCCGATTAGTAAATATGAGCAAACGCCGACGCCTTCCCAGCCGAAAAATAATTGTAAGAAATTATCTGCTGACACTAGCATTAACATAAAGAAAGTAAAAAGCGAAAGAAAAGATAAAAAGCGTATAATTCCCTTATCCTTCGCCATATAGCCAAGCGAATAGATATGCACAACGCTTGACACCCATGTTACGGCTATAAACATTATGCTAGTGAGTTGATCTATATAAATCGACCAATTTACTTTAAAATTTCCAACCTCAATCCATGGTAATAATTTAATATGGATTATATGTCCGTCTAGACCAGTATGGCTAAATATTATTAGTGAGAACAAAGCAGATAATGATAAAAAGCCGGTTGCAATTATTTGAGCTAATTTTTTATCTATTATCTTTACGAATAGCCCGTTTATTACGCTAGATGCAAGCGGTAACATGATGATCATTATGGCAATATTTTGATACATCTTTACCCTTTCATTTGGTTAATATCAGTAATTTCAATTGAGCCTTTATTGCGGAAATATATAAGTAATATCGCAAGCCCGATTGAAGTTTCGGCAGCTGCTACGGTTAAGATTATGATACTAAAAATTTGCCCCGATAATTCTTGCATATATACGGAAAATGCAACAAAATTTATGTTAACTGCAAGCAGCATTAACTCAATGGACATTAATATATTGATAATATTTTTGCGATGCATAAATAATCCAAACATTCCGATAGTAAAAACTAAGCTGCTTAAGATTAAATAATGATTAAGCGTTATGTATTCATTCATACTTAATGTCTCCAACGCCTTTATTTAAAAGAGGTTTTGTCATCAGTACAACATTATCTTTATTATGAGATAGTTGTTTTGATATATCTTGACGTTTTACTCCCTCCCGTTTCTTTAGCGTTAATGTAATACATGCAACCATAGCTACGAATAAGATAAGCCCCGCCATTTGAAACGGTAGCATAAAGTCCGTATAAAGCACGTTACCTATTGCTTTAGTATTTGAGATATTATGTGTTATGGCAAATGATACATCCGAACTGAAATTAATATTTTTAGTACCAAGTAAAATAATTATTGCTAAATCGGCAAACATTATTAGAGCTATAAAAATACTTAAAGCTAGATTTTCTTTTAACCGCACTATTGTCTTATTAAAATGCATATCTAGCATCATTATCACAAATAGAAATAACACCGCTACAGCTCCAACATAAATAACTATAAGCATCATTGCTAAAAATTCTGCTCCAAGCAAAATCATAAGTCCTGCACCGTTTAGAAACGCAAAAATTAACCATAATACTGAGTATACGGAATTTTTGCTTAAAACAACGCATAAGCTGCTGATAGTTATTAATGTTGCAAATAAATAAAAAAATATAGGCATGAGTTACTTTTGTGTTTTTGAGTACCGTTTGCATCGTTATTGATGTCATTCCCGCGTAGGCGGGAATCCAGTACTTTAAAGCTTTTTAAAAGCTCGATTTATCTCGCTTTACTATGGATTCCCGCCTACGCGGGAATGACATAACACATCAAACCAACAAAGCGTTAGAAGAAAATTTCTTGATCATCGGAGTAAATAAGCTGTCTAGTTCTTTGCGTATTTCTTCTCTGTTTTCTACTTTTTGACCTTCTTTACTTAAAGTTAATTCGCCTTTTTCTACATGACCAAGTACAGCTTCAATAATTGCTTTTTTATCATGTTTACCGTCCATATATCTAAGTGCAAATTTCTCAAAGAAATTAACCCCAATTGGTTCATGTTTTAAATTTGTTACCCACATATAAGGGGTATGGCTTGCTTGATGTATAACCATTTTTGTTGTTTTAGGTTTATCAAGCTCAGGGTGATTTCGATGTTTTTGAGTCGTGATACTAATGTAACCTTGTAATACTAGCGTCATAGTATTATTTAAAAGCTCAGCTTTAATTTCGTTTAATTTTGTACCGTGTAGTTTTTTATTAGCTTCTGCAGTTATTTTCTCAAAGCTTAAGGGGTTATTTAGGTTTTCGCTGAAAGTGTATAAAATAGCTTTCATATAAGGCGAACTAGTCGATAAATTAGAATCTTTATTTCCATTTAAGAAGAATTTTAAGGATTCAGAAGCATTATTAAGATCTACCTCTTTAATCGGCTTTTCAGGCACTATATTAAAGATCATGTTAAATTTTATTATATCGTCATTATTAATATCTCTATTAATTTTCACGTCGCTATGACATAACAAAGTGGTTCTAAAACGACGATTCGTAATAAAATCCATATATTGTTCGGTTCTAACTATATCGTTCACCGCTTTTAATTGCTCTATTACTTTCGGCGGCATATTACCAAGGTACATAGTCGAAAGATTACAATCAGCTAAATATTGTAAATTATGCTTTCTTGCTTCATTCATAAATTCATGGAAGTAGAATTGAGCATTCTCTTCTGCTAAATAATCATGACGTAAATAATGATCAGTTTGTTTAGCAAGCAGTCCTGCTTCGGTTTTTAATACTTCTGCGTAAGGAGCTTTAGAATTCTCTAAGCTATCCTTAACAAATTCCAGTAACAATCTAGATTGAGCTATTCTATCACGTACATTTGTAAATGAGCTAGAATGATACATCATCATATCCCTGATAGTACGGAGCATATTCCAGCCTGGGAGTGTATTATAGCTAATATAAGCTATTCCATTTGGACTAAGATTTTTATTACAAACTTCAAAAATTTTATCTCTAACGGTTTTTGGTACCCAAGAAATTACGCCATGGCAAATTATATAATCAAACTTACCGAAAGAATCGTCAATATCGGTTATCGAACAATGGTGAAACTCTATATTTTTTAATCCTAGTCCTTTAACATTTGTATTTGCTTCGTCAATTTGTACCTTAGACAAATCAACCCCAACAAAATGAGCTTTTGGGTAAAGAACTGCGTGTGGTATTAAATTACCGCCTGCAGCACAACCAAGCTCTAATATTCTGCTATTTTCAACTTCAGGGGCATTTACACCGAAAAGAGTTGCAAGTGTACTTAAGTGATAAGGATTGGTAAGGGCATACGGATAGCTTTCATATGGTACTTCATCATAAGCGCTATGATCTGAAATCGCACCGTTAACAACTGATTGTACGGAATGCGATTTTTTTACCGTTTTATCATGACCATTAGCAAGAGTAGAAGAGTTATTAGTTTTTACGGACATATTTTTTCCTTATATGGTTGGATTATTCGTGTCATCCCGCGGGATGACATTGTAGCCTTTATATAAATATCTCACAGAATTATTAAAATGGCAATCTATAAGTAAATCCTACGCCAAATTCTCCAACGGCTATAGTTTTTTTGATAGGATTTGCCGGCACGAATTGCCCCGTTTTCATATCAAGTGTATCATAATTAATCCTTACTCTATATGCCGTTTGTAATTTTGCAGTTGCATCAATACTTAAATTTGAAGTTACATCTTGTGAAACCCCAAGACCTGCTTGCCAAGCAACACAATTTTTATGAGTTCTTCTTACTTTAAAATAATCGCTATTTATAACACTCCACCTAGAAGAGGTAGGCTTAACTTTTACTTGTGCTATACCGCCTCCAAGTATTACAAAAGGTGTGAAAGTTTTTATTTTTTCTAAATCATAAATAAGATTTAGCATATATATATTTGATAATACTTTAGTATTGCCCGGAGTAGGAGGAATAGCAAGACCGTTATTTAAATTTTGTTGAGGTAATACGTAATGTAGACGATATTTAGGCTGATAGGTTGCTGAAAATTCAATAGCTATCTGCGGATATATTATATAGCCTATTTTTCCGCTATACATACTTGATTTTTTTAAAATTATTTCGGTATTTGAGTGTTTATGTCGGAATTTACTAACGACCGGTTCAACTATTCCGCCTTCTGCTCCTATATAAAAGCCTGTTTCTTGTGCAAAAGTATTACTATTAAAAATGATGATAGTAATAAAAAATATTTTTAGTAATTTAGTCATTATAATTGTTTAAAAATAAAAAAATATTATATACCCCCTTTATTAATGGTCAATCATATTTTTTCTAATTATGGAAGCAATTATACCAAATAGTAATAAAGTAATAGTTACAGTGAGCGAAACATATGCCGGAATCGCTATATAATGATGAATAAATATTTTAAAGCCGATAAATATTAAAATTAAAGCCAAAGAATATTTTGTATAACTGAAACGTTCTACAATCTCTGCTAAACAAAAGAATAAAGCTCTAAGCCCTAAAATAGCAAAAATATTTGAAGTGTAGATTATAAAAATATCGTTAGTGATTGCAAATATTGCCGGTATACTATCTATAGCAAAGACTAAATCTATTGCTTCTATG